>JAYUTQ010000301.1:0-1607 GCA_043755055.1 Chitinophagaceae bacterium
GGGAAATTAGTTGAAAAATCGGCGTAATAAAGCAAAATTGCTGTAACTCAGATTACGCGTTAGGGTATTTTTTGAATTTTGGAATCCGCTGAAAGTAAATATGGTAAAGGGGTTTAATAAAAATTGACTAAAAAAACTCTATTGCATAGCATTAGAAAATATGAGACCTTATTTATTGATTTTCGATCTATTATAATGGAATTTATTTCTACTGCGTAATCTGGGTTAAAAAAGGCAAGTTTAAAATGTAGATGAAAAAATAAATCATCAGGTATGCGGGATAGTAAAAAAAATGCAATACTTTTTTGAAAAGTATTGCATTTGTATAAGTTTAGAAGTAAATTGTTAGATAATGCTGTTATTGACGACAAGTTGAGGCAACCGCTGGGCTAACATAAACACCGCTTGTACCTGAAGTCATGCTGAATTTCGTTGAAGTAGTGAACCAGCCTCCTACAAAAATAGCATTGCTGAGCGAGCTTGTTTTACCATCATCTGGATTACCTGTTGTTAACCAGTAACCGGTAAAAAAGCCACCACCATTAAAATCGCTGCCATTGATGATCAGATTACCTTGACCATCATTATACCTTGGCCCTTGCGGATAAGGAAGTGCCGGTGTGTTTCCACCGCCACTGCTGCTGATATTGCCGGCAACATTAACAAAGTTTGTAGCTTTTAAGCCACCATTGGGTACAATAGCCCCACCACTTTGAAATTTGGTTGTGCCCTGGTAGCCATTAAAAGGATCACCATCATTGTCCCAACGTAAAATGTATAAATCGCCGGCATCACCGGTAATATTAATTTTTGAAGAAACCGACATGCCCGAAGTAATGTTGATGACGAAAGTCTCATTAACACTATTTTGCGTGTTCAGGCCATTTAATGAAGTGGAAGTTACCCCTTCAAAGCCAATAGTCGCTGTCTTGTCATTAATGGTACCAAAAGCATTGTTCAGGTCGTTCACCAAACCGTCGATACGGCCCGTTTCGTTGGCCATGCCGTTGCTCTGAGACGCATTCTGGTTAAGGATACCCTGCCAGTTGCCCTGTGAAGTAGCATTGGTAAAAAGAGTGCCTGCATAAGGTACACCACCGGATGTTCTTTCTCCAGCAACCAGGCCATTTACAGCTACATCGCCCATGAATCCTTTTGTGGCACCCTGCCAGTTGGCATCTTCGCTACCATTTGCAAATACAAACAGGTAATTGGTAAGGTTACCCAAACAAACGCCATACTCAGTCGAATCCGGGCCAATCTTGCCCGAAATTTTGAGATCTTCTTTGGCTACTAACACCGGGCTCGAAAGATCGACCGGATTTTCTTTTTTGCAGGCTGTAAAGGTCATAATTAATGACAGACCAAGCCCAGGGATTAAATACTTTTTCATTGTGGTTTGTGGTTTTGTTATAAATATTAAATATAAAACTGAATACTAAAAATGTAAACACGAAATAACAAGTAGTAGGTGGAGGCTGTGTAAGAATACGCTACAAAATAGTTAGGGCTATTGAGTAATTGTTAGGAACCGTAAAAATACGGTTTTCTTTGAAAATCAAAAATATTTTGGCATATTTTTTTAAAAAATTATTTACTCTAAAAAG
>JAYUTQ010000302.1:0-3536 GCA_043755055.1 Chitinophagaceae bacterium
CAGCAGTAACATTGTAGGTTATGTATTCAAAGACAGTAAGGGTTTTATTTGGTGTAGTACTCCCAACGGCCTTAACCGCTTTGATGGTAATGCTTTTGATGTTTACAATAACAACCCTGCAGACAGTACAACTATTGCCAGTAATACCATCGAAACCATATACGAAGACAGCCGGCAACAATTATGGGTGGGCACCCTAAGCGGCATTAGCTTGTACCATCCCCAAACACAACGCTTTTCTAACTATGCTCCGGATACAACTATCTGCAGGCCGGGACGGGTGTACCATGCCATGATAGAAGATAGGCAACACGAAATGTGGATTGGCACTGCCTATGAAATGCTCAATTTCAATCCGGCTACAAAAAAATTTAGCCGTAGCGGATGGATCGATTTTATTAACCAAAAAATACCAGCCAAAGACCGGATGACAAGAGTGATGGTATTGGGCTTTGCAAAGAAAAACGATAATGAATTATGGATATTAACCACTTATGGTTTGTGTAGTGTGGTTACGGCTACACACCAGTTTACATATTACCCATTTAAAGCAGTTGAGGATTATTATGGATGCCAGTTAAATTACTACGACGAAGCTAAAAGTACTGTATGGATTGGTTCTTATAACAATGGAATTATACAGTACAATGCAGCCTTAAACCAATGGAAAAAAATACCAACCCCACTTAATTACTTACGTAAAAAAGATTTTGATTGGGTGTATTGCATTAAGCCGCTACAAGGCGATACATTAATGTTTTGCAGCCAAAACGGATTGATGATATTCGATAAAAAAAGGGAACATTTTTTACAATTAATCAGCGACAGTACTTATCAAAATCAGCGTTATAAGGGCGCTTACAGTAATTATTATTTAAAAGATGGAAACAATTTTTGGATTTGTACGGGTAATGGTTTGACGCTGATGCAACAAAACCAAACGAGGTTTAGGTTTTACAGCCTTGCAGGTAATAAGCCAGACGATTTTGTGAGAAACATACATGTATTGGATTTTAATAAGTTAGTGATTGCGGGCCATGATAACCCTAAACGTTTCTATGCATACAATGAAAAAACAGGAGCAAAAACAACCATCAAAACAACAGACGGCAAGCCGATTGTAGCACACCTTGACCGCATTACCGAAATGCCCGGCGGTATGGCCTTTATGAGTACCGATACTGCTTTGTTTATATTAAACCAGCAAACCTTAATAGCCACCCAAATAATCCCTGTGCTTCCTAAGCATATTGCAAACACGGTTATTTACCGCAATGTGCTTGTAGATAAGACAGGTATAGCCTGGATACGTACCCGGCGGCACGGCATCATTAGATATGATCCGCTAACCCAAAAATCAGAACCGCTTACTGCCATTCCTGCAAAAGATGGCCGGGCTTTCAGGACGCATTTTTATAATGAACAGGAACATAGTTTATGGATTAGTATTGAAGATGAAGGGTTGTTTATTTACGACATTGCTACCGGTAAAGTACACCGCGAATTATTAAATGTTCCGCCTTCGCAAACAGCCGCAACGGTTACCAATATGTTGGCTGATAAGCAAGGAAATGTGTACCTGGCAGATTTTGCCCAGGGCATGTATAAATACCTCGCAGCTGAGCAAAAGTTTATTCGCTTTTCACGTAGTGATGGCATGGCAAGCGATGGTGTAAACGATATACGGATGGATACAGATAGTAATATATGGATGGCCACTAACGAAGGCATTACAAGGTTCAATACTGCAACTGGCATATTTACCAACTACGGCGAAGCCGATGGTATTCCGCTAGTGATGGATAACATCCGAAAGGGTGACAGTGGCTATTTATATGCACGGTACAATACAGGTTTTTACAAATGGAATATCCACGATTTTGATACGGTGCAGCAAGGTAGAACTATCTATATCCGCAACGCAAAACTCTTTGGCGAAAACATGCTGATAGATAGTGTTTACACACTTGGCTTTCAGCAAAACACCTTGCTATTTCAGTTTGGCATTCTTACACAAATGCAAGGCAGCAGCCTGCTGGAATACAGTGTAAACAACGAACCTTTTACCAAACTCAACGGTGCGAATATTATCCAGTTTAGTAAACTGGCTGCCGGTAAATACAGGCTCATTGTTCGCCAAAAAAATGTACCAGATAATCAGTTTATTATTAACATACAAATAAAAAATCCGGTTTGGAAAAGATGGTGGTTTATACTTTTAGCAATATTAATTTTCGGTTTGTTAATCTATGTGTTTATTAAAAAAAGAATAGGCACCATACAAAATTTAGCAGCTTACAAACAACGGATTACTGCTACAGAAATGGCTGCACTAAGAGCACAAATGAATCCGCATTTTATTTTCAATTGCCTTAGCAGTATTGATAATTTTATACAAGATCATAATGCAGATAAAGCAAGTGATTACCTGAATAAATTTGCAAAGCTTATCCGTGCCATACTTGATAATTCTAAAAACGAAACCGTACCATTTTGGAAAGACTGGGAAACCCTGCAACTATACCTGGAGCTGGAACATTTGCGTAGCGACCATAGTTTTACATACCAATTACAGGCCGATGAAAACATTCTGAATGGGCATTATAAAATTCCGCCACTTATTATACAACCGTATGTAGAAAATGCCATTCACCATGGGTTAAAAAATAAGGTAGGTAAAGAAGGCGTACTTAAAATAAGTGCTGCTTTAAACGGCGAACAACTGGTATATACCATTACCGATAATGGCGTAGGACGCAGTACCGCACAGGCTTTAAGAGAAATGAACCGCCCAACACATACCAGCTACGGTATGCAAATAAGCAAAGAACGTATTGAGCATTTTAATACAGGCATGGGCAATGTAAAAGATATTATAATTGAAGATTTGAAAGACGAGAACGGCAAACCAACAGGCACATCTGTAACCGTATTACTTACCGTGTAAACACTATAGAATAATGAAGGCGATTATTATAGATGATGAAAAAAACAGCCGGGAGGCATTACGTAAAAAAATTATTTCTTACTGCCCCGAAATTACCATTGCAGCCGAAGGCAGCGATGGTGAAGAAGGCCTGAAACTCATCAGCGAATACGACCCTGAAATTGTATTTCTGGATATTGAAATGCCAAGAATGAATGGCTTTAATATGCTGCAACAATTGCCACAGCAAAATTTTCATTTGGTGTTTACTACTGCTTACGATCAGTATGCTATAGATGCTATCAGGTATAGTGCATTCGACTATTTGGTAAAACCCATTGATACTAAAGAATTACAGCACTGTGTTAGCCGAATCCTGGAAAAAGAAAAACGGCAACAACACACCAATCCACAGCAGGTGGAACTATTATTACAGCAATTACTAAAAGAAAAAAATGCTCCCAAAAAGATAGCCATTTCTACTGTACAGGGTATAGAACTGATTGCTTTGGATCAAGTTGTTTATTTAGAAGCAGTGAGTAATTATACCAATATTCATCTTGCTGAAACCAAGCCCATTCTTACCTCAAAAACATTAAAGGAATATGAA
>JAYUTQ010000303.1:0-3532 GCA_043755055.1 Chitinophagaceae bacterium
CCACGGGTTTTATGGAACATCCCGGTTATTCGGGACCCGTGGCTATTATTATTGAACCACTTCGTGGTTTGGACTAAATTGTAAATACAATTGGTATTAATAATTAAAAACAGCAACATTCTCTATGATTGCATTTGGTTATTTTTAAACTAATTATTTTGACTTATAGTGGCGGATGATAGGGACAAAAAAAGAACCCCATACCTAATTTTACCACCATGCACCAAATAGATAGCTGGATAGAAGCCCTGCCGGAATCGCTAATAGAAACGGCCCATAAAGCCCGGGAACTTATTTTTGAAACCGTAAATAATGTGGAAGAAAAGTACAGTTTTAAACTGCCATTTTACCATTATTTCGGCATGTTCTGCTTTCTTACCTACAACCGAAAATTAAAAACTCTGGATGTAACTTTTATGCGGGGAAAAGATTTATTAGAACTATTTCCGCAGCTGGAATTACGGGACAGGGTTGCGGCTGCCAGTATTGTTTTGCATCAACTAAGCGATATTAAGCGCTTACAATTACAGGAAGTACTTGCAACTGCGGCAGCATGGCAGCAAGAAGCGAAGCAGTTAAAGATTCCAATTATAAAAAAGAAGGGATGAGCTATATCCTAGCCTCCCTTCTTCCTTTTATCATCCATATATACTGTTATTCTCCCTTTACCAACTTCAACGTTTGCTTTGTTTTATTCGTGGTTATATGAAGCATATAAGGTCCTTTGGCAAGGTTATTAAGGTTTTTAATAATAATGGTATTGGTGCCCGGTACCGTTACGGTGCTTTGCCGCCGAATTATTTTTCCACTTACATCCGTTATTTGTAACAATGTTTGTTCCTTTTCAGCAGCCAGCAGTTGCACCACCAATTGATCTTTAAATGGATTGGGTAACACAGCAATCACTGGTTTGGTATTTTTTAACCCAATACTTATAATGCTGCTGTAACTGATTTTACCATCTATATTCGTCGTTTTTAAACGGTACCATACAAATGAGTTCTGATGGATAATGTTGGCTACATCATCCTCGTACTGATATTGATTGATGCCCGTGTTATTAGCAGTAATTGCCCGATGAATAACTGAGAAATTTCGGGCATCCGTACTCCGTTCCAGTGCTATAAAGGCGGTGTTTATTTCATTGCTTGTACTCCATTGCAGCAAGGCTTTTTTATTTTGTAAAGTACCAGTGAACGATACAATATTTAGCGGCAAAGGCGTAGCGCCGGTAGTAAGGTAAAATCCACTGAAACCCACTACGCTGAATGTAACCTCCCAACGTGCAGCACCGCTATTATATATAATATTGGCATCAGCCGGGTCTATCAGTTCAGAACTGCCGGTATAATTTCCGGGTATGGTACCTGTACCATGAAACTGGTTCACTTTTAAATTGCCAATGCCTGAAGCATCGCCACTGCCGGTAGGCAAAGGTGGATTTGCGCCCCTGGAAACATTGTAGCTGTTGAATTCGGCCTGTGTAAAATATAGCCTTACCGTTGCCGTGGCATTTGCGGCATTGGTTGCAGGCTCTATATCATAATGCCGTTGTAAATAGGGCCGGCCGCCAAAATTCTGAACCGTTGCATCAAATCCCACTTTCACATTTACGTTACTGGTAAGTGCATTCGTAGTACCCACTGGTACAAGTGTGGCTAACAGGTTGCAGTTGGCATCGTACACCACCGTGTTAGAAGGTGAAACCGGGAATGCGGCATTACTGGTATTGGCAGCTGGTAACTGAATGGGAGGCTGTATAATGGTAAAGGATTTTACAATCTGGCATAGGTTAGCATCTCTGATGGTGCAGGTGTATGCACCCGCAGCTAACGATGTAGCCGTGGCAGCATTGCCACCCGATGGCGCCCATACATACGTGTAGGCGCCTGTACCTCCGGCAGGTGTAACCGTGGCAGAGCCCGTATTTCCACCGGTACAGGCGGTGGGTGTTTGCGAAGTACCCGCTGCAAGTTCTGTAGCGGGCTGTGTAATAGTAAAATTAGCTGTAGCTGTATGCGGCGGCGTTGCTGCGTCGCTTACCGTTAGGGAATAACTGCCTGCAACAAGCCCCGTTCTGTCGGGAGGGTTACTGGTTCCGGAAACATCGGCCCAATCGTAAGTATAGGGAGGCACAGCACCCGTTACACTCACATCAATGGCGCCTGTAGCAGCAGTACGGCAAAGTACATGGGTAATGTTTTGTGTAATTACAGGCACCACACACAAACTAACAGTTTGGGGCACATTTACATTGTCTATAGTTACTATTTCGTTGTTAGAGTTTGCATTTACAATAATTCTGATTTGTAATGTATTGCCCGTTAAACCGGTTTTAGTAATTGTGGTAGATAGCAAAGGCCTGTCTATACCCGAACCGATGGGATAATTAATGGTACGTACACTACCGCCAATAGTATTGGGTATTTCTACATAAGCAGCGCCGTTAATACTGTATTGCACGCCTATATAATCCCCATCACCGGCTGCTGCAGCATCGGCATCAAAGCCAAGCCAGGTAAGATCTACCGAAAACTGTGCCGAAGGCAAACCGGCTATATTCAGTTCGGGGCTTTGCCAGTAAACAGGTTGGTCTGTATCTATTGCTTCCAGCTTACCCGCTGTCGTTGTTTTAAAATAGTCATCTATATCCCTTGCAAAAATATTGGGCGGTTCAAGCGGCCATGGGCCTAAAGTCCAGTTTACGCTTAAAAAATTACTAAGATGATTTAAAAGATACCCTCTTTCGGCAATAGAAAAAGTTTCTAAATAAGCACCCGATGGTGCTACACCAATGGTAGCATTGGTACTGTTGGTACAGCCTGCTGCATCTGTTACTATAACCGAATAATTTCCGGCACCCAGTGCTGTACGGTCCTGCGGATCGTTAGTGCCCGGTAAATCGGCCCAATTGTACGTATATCCCGGAGTGCCACCACTTGCTGCAAGGTCTATGGTTCCGGTTTGAGTGGTACTGCAATTAGTATTAGATACAATAGTACTTAACACAATGGGTGCCGTTAATACTGTGGCACTTGTAGTAGCCACGCAATTAGCTGCATCGGTAACGTTTACCGTGTAAGTACCTGCTGCAAGGCCGGTACGGTCTTCTGTATTACTTACGCCAGCTACATCTGTCCAGTCGAATGTATATGGCGAAACACCGCCTGTGGCAGTTAGGTTAATGGCTCCGGAATTGGGGCCATTGCACGTAATATTGGTTACAGCAGTACTAAGCGTTGGTGGCACACAACTTAAAGAAACACCTGCCTGCGGTACACTTACATTATCTATCTGTACCAGTTCGGCATTAGAGTTTGTAAAAACTGCAACCCTGATTTTTAACGTATTGCCTGTGAGGCCCCCTTGAGTAACGGTGCCGCTTACAGTAGCAGGTGGCGTTGTACCAAAAGGATAGGCAATTGTACCACAGGCATTACCACCAAACTGATTTGGTATCATGATAAAAGCAGCACCATTGATACTATAAGACACCCTTTTATAGGCCGGGCCACTTGAATATTCAAAAATT
>JAYUTQ010000304.1:0-21260 GCA_043755055.1 Chitinophagaceae bacterium
TTGATTTACCTGGAGAAAACCGCTTCCAGCTTTATCTATTTTGCAAAGAAGCCATTAACAATGCTGTAAAATACAGTGAAGCCAGTTTGCTTGAATTAACTGTAAAAGAAAACAACCAACTGCTGGAAATTACCATCAGCGATAATGGTAAGGGTTTTGATGCTGAAAATGTAAAACGGGGCAATGGATTGGATAATATGCAAAAAAGAGCAGATGAACTGGGTGCCGATTTCAGGATAAAATCAAAACCGAGTGAAGGTTGTTCAATTTCACTAAAAGTAAAAATCACCCAATGAGGTATTGCTACAGCAAATAAAAAGCAGCACCTTTATAAAATATGATGGATATAAGAGTAGCCATATTTGAAGATAATAAATTAGTAAGGGATGCCCTGGAAACCATTTTAGAGGGAACCCCTGGATATAGTTGTGTGGGCGCATTTGCCGATGGTAACCGTTGGATGCAGGATGTAAGGCGCAGTGAACCCGATGTGATATTGATGGATATTGAAATGCCCGGCCTCAATGGTATAGAAGTGAGCCAACAGGTACATCAGGCATACCCCGATGTAAAAATTTTGATACAAACCGTTTTTAACGACAGCGAAAAAATATTTAATGCCCTATGTGCCGGTGCCAGCGGCTATATACTAAAAAACGATGCCCCCACAAAATACCTGGAAGCCATTAACGAAGTATATAACGGCGGCTCACCCATGAACCCCATGGTGGCTAAAAAAGTGCTGGGCTTTTTTTCGGGCAAAAACGTAATACGCATAGCACCCGAAGAAAACGACTACCAGCTTAGCCAGCGTGAAAAAGAAATTTTACACCTCATGACGGGTGGCGATAATTATAAAACCATTGCCGCCAAAGCATTTATAAGTTACGAAACCGTGCGTACCCACGTAAAAAACATCTACAAAAAACTACACGTAGCCTGCCGCAGCGAAGCTGTTTTTAAAGCCATGCAGCAGGGAATTGCCTGAGCCACTCTTTTGCAAAAATCACCCAATGAGGTATTGCATTCGGTAAATATTAATAACAATTTTACACTTGTTGTAAAAAGCTATTTCTTTTTAGCTGGTTTTACTAAAATAAAATTTTAACCAAAAAAACTTTGTTTATGAAAAAGAATTTCTTAAAAACTTTAAGCACTTTATTACTAACTGCCCTGTTAGTTACCGGTTGCCAAAAAGTAACCGAACAATTAAACCCAAATATGGATGATGCTAAAAGCAAATGCCAGCTTAGCCACATACTATGGAGCGATGGGCTTCAGTACGATTTTAGTTACAATAATAAAAACCTTGCCAGCGCATGGCGTTTAACTTATGCAGTTGACGATTATACCGAACACCAGATAACATATAATAATAATGGCCGCATAAAAAGCACACATATCATCGACCCGATTTATTTACCCGGCGATGCTATCAATTATACTTTTTACGATAATGGCAATTTTACCGCCCGTGCACTTGGCTACTTAGAATCGGGAGGCATATGGGCCGATATTTTTTACACCTACAACAACAAAGGGCAAATGACAAGGCTGGATGACGATGTAAATGATTATCACACCCGGTTTTATTATAACAATAGTGGCTATAATACCCAAACTGATTTTTATATTGGTACCGATTTATTGTACCGTTATTCGTACCAATTTAATATCCCCAATAAAAACCCTTACCTGGCAGTAAATGGGGTAGATTTTGGTTTCCCGTTCTATGTATTTCCTTTATTTGATAAAAGATGGGAATCGCAGGGTACAGTTACATATTACGAAGAAGGTACACCTTATGTTATTTACGACCTGGACCCCACACAAACCACCATGCAAACAGGCCCACATAATTACATGACCTATTCATCTTATTAC
Organism: Chitinophagaceae bacterium; assembly: GCA_043755055.1. Taxonomy (GTDB): domain Bacteria; phylum Bacteroidota; class Bacteroidia; order Chitinophagales; family Chitinophagaceae; genus JAZKFT01. The sequence continues at coordinate 1,885 of JAYUTQ010000304.1, forward strand.
GACATGGCTACAGAAACCCCAGGCAATGTAACCTGCACCTACCATCATTGTGGCGGCAATAATGATGCTCTAATTGCTGCCCCTGCGGCAACAAAAAGCATGGGGCAATTGAGTATTAAAAACGGGTTTACAAAAATTGTAAGCCGCCCATCAAAAAATATGAAGCAGCAGTTAAAACAATTTAGGCAGCAATATTTAAGTCGGTTAAAGCCCAATAACTGATTAACAGCGTAACCCCATTTCGCAAAAGCCATTATCAACCTGGGTTGAGTGGCTTTTTTGTTTTTACACTCTTTTTGCAGATACATTAAGAAACTATAAAAAATCACCCAATGAGGTATTGCCCACACCGGTAATAAGCTGCAACTTGTAGCCATAAATTAATACCAAAATTTACGGCTATGCTTAAGTACCAGTTAATATTTATTGCTTTTATTTTTTTTGCTGCCCGTGGCAATGCCCAATCGCTTGCTATTAATACCGATGGCAGCACTGCCAATGCAAGTGCCTTGCTGGATGTTAAAAGCACCGGTAAAGGATTGCTTATACCACGTATGACTAAAACCCAACGCAACGGCATAGCCACACCAGCCACAGGTTTACTGGTTTTTCAAAATGCACCGGATAGTGTTGGTTTTTATTATTACGATGGCAGCAAATGGAACTGGATGGCGGCTATAAATGGAAATGCTGATACATTGGCGTGGAAAAGAAATGGAAATAGTAGCACCGATACTGCTACTCATTTTTTAGGTACTATAAATAATATGCCATTACGTTTTAAATTAAATAATACCTGGGCAGGGCAATGGGATGCTGATAATGGAAATTATTTTATTGGTAGAGGAGCAGGAAAAAACATTTCAAGTTTATTGCTTTCTCCCTTTGGTAAACATAATATTGGTATTGGGGATAGTTCTTTATATGCTTCCGACTCAGGATACTGGAATATTGCTATTGGTAGAAAGGCCCTTTACTCTAATACAGATGGAGGTGGTAATGTGGGTATAGGAGCAAATGCATTGCGAGATAATACAACCGGCGGGGGTAATGTGGCATTAGGCAATGCTGCAATGCTATATAACACAACCGGAGATGGGAATGTAGCAGTGGGATCGAATACCTTAAGAAATAATATAAGTGGTGATCACAATTTTGCTTCTGGATTGTTTGCTTTAGACTCAAATACATCAGGTTCTTATAACATCGCTAATGGATATTTTGCAATGGCCAAAAACAAAACGGGAAATTACAATATTGCAAATGGGTATCAATCTTTACGACATAATACTACCGGAGGCTATAATGTTGCAATTGGGTACAAAGCCTTAGACTCAAATACAACAGGATCTTATAATGTTGCTAATGGATTTAGAGCATTAGAATCGAACAAAATTGGAGATTTTAATATTGCAACTGGTCGAACGGCTTTATTTTCCAACACAACAGGCTATTACAATATTGCATTAGGTGACAGTACATTATACTCAAATGCTACAGCTTCAAATAATATTGGTTTAGGTTTTAAAGCCCTATACTCAAATACAACAGGTCATCATAATATTTCAACTGGCGACCATGCTTTATACTCAAATACAACTGGCAGTTATAATATTGCGACTGGTGAAAGTGCATTGTTTTCTAATACTACCGCATCTAATAACATTGCTAATGGATACAAAGCATTATACTCAAATACAACTGGTATTAATAATTTTGCAAGTGGAGATAGGGCATTATTTTTCAACACATCAGGTACCAATAATACTGCAATTGGTAATACGACATTAGAATCTAATAAGAATGGAGATAACAATATTGCAATTGGTAATCGTTCATTAAATGCAAATGATATAGGCGATAATAATATCGCATTAGGTTTTCTTGCTTTAAATGAAAATGATTCAAGTAATAATGTAGCCATTGGTTATCGGGCATTACGTTCAAGCAGAACTGGTAGTAGTAATATTGCTATTGGTTACGATGCATTATTTAGTAACAATTCTGCCGATAATAATATTGCATTGGGTTATCAGTCACTTTACTCAAATATAACTGGTAATTACAATATTGCCATTGGCGATAGTGCATTACGAAACAACACAAGTGCCAATCATAATATTGCCCTTGGCTTGTATTCCTTAAAATCAAATACCATTGGTGCCGGAAATGTAGCAATGGGTACAAGATCTTTAGAAGATAATATTGATGGTGATTATAATGTAGCCCTTGGTTATGCAGCATCATCAGGTAATATTGGAGGTGTACGTAATGTTGCCCTGGGCGAATTTGCGTTAAGCCCCAACAGAGATGGTTCTTATAATATTGTACTTGGTTCTGGTTTGGGTAGTTTTAATTATTCCAATGGAGGCAGCAGTTTTAATTCCTACAATATTGCAATTGGCCGGGCCGCATTAAGTTCAATAAATCCAACCAATTCTACAGCAAATACATCTGGCAAAAACAATATTGGCATAGGTGCTTTTAGTATGCAGGTGCCCACTACAGGATATAATAATACAGCCATAGGTTATAATAGCGAAATAACAGGCTCAAACTCCGACAACTCTACCGCTTTAGGTGCAAATGCAACTGCCAGTGGTTCTGATTATGTACGCATTGGTAACTCAGCCGTTACAGCTATTGTAGGTGCAGTTGCCTTCACCCCATCCGATGGCAGGTTTAAAACCAATGTACAAAACGCTGTGCCTGGGTTAGATTTTATTATGGGCCTGCGCCCTGTTACCTATCATTTTGAAAAAGCAAAATACAGCCGGTTTATTGGCGAAAAGCAAGATGAGAATTATGTACTTAAATTAAAAACCCAGGATGCCGAAAATAAAACCAGCACCGGCTTTATTGCACAAGAGGTTGAGGCCCTTGCCAAAAAACTCAATTACGATTTTGATGGTATTTACAAACCACAAAACGATAAAGATGCTTATGGCATAGGCTACCAGCAATTTGTAACACCATTGGTAAAAGCAGTGCAGGAGCAACAAACCCTCATCACATCGCAAAAGGAAGAGTTAAACCAGCTAAAAACCATATTGCAAACATTAGAAAAACGATTAGCAGGTTTAGAACAAAAATAACAAAGCATTATAAAACTGTACTCTTTCAGTTTTATATATGGTTACAAAAATCACCCAATGTGGTATTGCATCTATAAAAAATGAATAGCAATTTTACAGTATTGTAAAAAACTACTTTTCCCCGGGGTTTAGCAACAAAATTTTATTGAGCTAAAGCCGCTAAAAAGCAAATGAAATTATTAACAATTAAAAAAAATGAAAATGAAAATGAAATGTAACAAACTAGTAATGCTATTGCCATTTATTGTTTTACTGATAGTTGGTTGTAGTAGTAAAAAAAACACTGATTTGGCTGATCAGATTGACTGTGATAAAACATGTAACGACAAAGCAGATAAAGCATTGGCTGATTACGAAAATTGCAGAAGCCCATACAATGAGACATATAAAGCTGCAATTAAAATATGCGAACATGTTGCTCCGGCTAACAAAGTTCAATGTATGATAAGCGCTATTGACAATTACACAGCCGATTCGGAAAAATGCTTTAATGAATATAAGGAAAAACTTGAAGAAGTAAAAAAGTGCAGGGCCGATTGCAGAAGTAGGTTAATGGTTAATGGTCAATAGTAATTTAATAAGAACCTAAACATTAAAATTATATTGTTAGCCTGCCTGTTACAATGGTTTTGGGCAGCTTGTTGAGGAAGGTATTAACAATAAAAAGGTTCCGTTTCAAAAGCTTTTAAAACTGGCTTACTAAAACTCCTGGAAGGTTTTTTAGAAGCCCTGGAAGCTAGTTATCCTTTACTTAACCCTCCAGGGATTTGGCAATTACATGGCAAAGCCATTTTTAGTAAAGTAAATTAGGTTTTCAAAAATCACCCAATGAGGTATTGCCTGTAAAAAACCAACCCGCTACTTTAGCATCTTAAATTTATTATTATGGCTAAAATATTTTTTACTTTTTTGTTTGCAGTTGTAACAGTTTATACACAAGCACAAAACGTAGGTATTGGCACTACATCTCCACACGCCACAGCGCAGTTAGAGATTAGCAGTAATGGTAAAGGAATTCTGATACCTCGTATGGCATCTTCAGAAAGAATTGGTATTGACATGCCTGCATTAGGTTTAATGGTTTACCAAACAAATGGCGAAGAAGGCTTTTATTATTTTGATGGTTTTATTTGGCATATCATAGGCAAGGGTGGAAATAGCTGGGTTAAAAGTGGTGCCAATATTTATAATGAAAATGATAAAATAGGTGTAGGTACCACTACGCCTAATACAAAGTTGCATGTAGCAAATGGCACAGAGGCTACGCTCACAAATGGGTCTGGCTTTGTAGTAATTGGCGATAATTTAAATACGAATATTGTTATAGATGATAATGAACTACAGGCAAGAAACAATGGAGCAAATTCTCCATTATTATTACAACCACACAATGGTAATATAGGAATGGGCAATTTGCTTACAGCACCTGCAAGTAAACTGCAAATAGAAGGTGGGGTAGAAGTGGCTGCAAACCTGCATGGCTCTTTACTAATTGGAGAAACGGTCAGTAAAAATTTGGTATTTGATACAGATGAAATACAAGCAAGAAGCAATGCCACAACAGCCTCTCCGCTTTACCTACAATCTATGGGTGGCAATAGTGTTTTTGGCTCTGGAAATATAATAGCCAATGGCAAAGTGGGTATTGGTCAAGCAATACCATTAGTAAAATTGCATATTGAGGGCGGTATTGATGCTAGCTTAACTGCTGGTAGCGGCTATGCACAAATTGGTGCAACATCGGGCACTAATCTTTTATTTGACAACAATGAAATATTGGCTAGAAACAATGGAACAATATCGCCATTGTACTTACAGATAAGCGGCGGCAAAACGGTTATCGGCGAAGATATGGATGTAACAGGAAATACTAACATAGCAGGTACTTTAGCAATAACAGGAAATACAAATATAGATGCTGCTTTAAAATTGAAACAGTTTACGGTTAATGTAACTTCAAACAATCCATTTACACTTACTGTAGGCAATAAATCATTTATTAAAATAAATAGCTCCGCAGGCTGTCCGGCCCCCATAGGTTGTCCTCCTGTAACCTTATCCGATGGAGTAGCAATTGGTCAGGTATTAGTTATTCTAGTAAATAATGATGCTATATTATTTCAAGATTACGCTGCTAATAATATGATACTGTCTTCACATCACGGTCTTGGGGGCGGCGGCACACTTACTTTAGTATGGAGTGGTACTATTTGGAACCAAGTGGCAGTGTCAGACAATAATTAAAGTCTAAGTTCTAAAATAATTTCCATTTTAATTGCTTTAGCATCTTAAAATTATTATTATGACTAAATACTTTTTTACCCTCTTGCTTGCAGTTGCAACAGTTTGTACGCAAGCCCAAAATGTTGGCATTGGCACTACCACACCCAGTGCCAGTGCCGCACTTGAAGTTACCGGTAATAACAAAGGCCTGCTTATACCCCGTACCAGCATAGCCGGCCGTACTGCCATAGCAGCACCCGCCAAAGGGTTGATGGTGTACGATACTACACACTCTGCATTTTTTTATTACGATGGCGGTACCTGGAGGCCGTTTTATGAAAAAAATTACGACAGTGCTACGGTTGATTATAGTAGTTCAGCTGTATATGGCACTAACTTACCAACACAGTATGGAGCATCCACTTATATATTTCCGAGTACAGGGTACAACAGTGGTTTTATTTATGACAATGGTGGGCCTGCAGGTAATTATAACGCCAATAGCTTTTCTTATGCATACATTGATTTTAACTATAACACAATCCAAATAAAATTATCGGTGGAAGAAATGAATGCTGAAACCTTTTACGACAGTCTTTTTATTATACAATACAGTGAGGCTACATCAAACTTTACTGATACAATAGCTAAGTTCACCGGAACACAAACAGGAACGGTTTATATCACCAATGCTGCAGTAGTATTTTTTAAATCCAACAGCATTAATCATTTTGCAGGTTTTAAAATACGTTGGGGTGAAATATTGCCTTCCCCAACATTGCAAATTTCACCACCATTATACGGATGGCACTTTAATAATGAAAAACTTGCAGCCATGGGTGGTAATCAACGGTTAAATAACTGGCATACAGACAGTGTGGGTTATGGTTCAATAAGTTATGGTATTGGTAGTAAAGCAAAAGGAAATAGTTCAATATCATTTGGGGGTTCGGCGCAGGCAATTGGACACAATTCAACTGCAATTGGATTGAGAACAAAAGCTTTAGGATATGGTTCAACAGCCTTCGGTTCGTATACAACAGCAAATCAAACTTATTCTACAGCAATGGGGTTCGAAACCTTTGCAAACTCTTACAGAGCAACTGCTATGGGAAGTAATACTTATGCCACAGGGTATGCCTCATTAGTAGCCGGTATATATAATGATTCTATTTTAAGTAGACAAGAAAATGTAACATCATCTACCCCTTTATTTATTATTGGTAACGGCAATAATAACGCAGATAGAACCAATGCTTTTGTTGTTTTTAAAAACGGCAATGTAGCTATTGGCGATAATAACAACCCAGTAAATAAACTACAAATTACCGGTGCTATTACCAATGTGGGCCTCGGCGATAATACCGGTATGATGACCCTCGGCTACACATCAAGCACCAATATGGTAATAGACCAAAACGACATACAGGTAAGGCAGAGTGGGGCTGCATCAGATTTATCTTTGCAACGATTGGGAGGTAATATTGGTATTGGTAATACCGGTGTACCGGCTTATCAATTAGAGTTAAGTACTAATAGTGCAGGTAAACCGGGTACTAATACATGGACAATTGCCAGTGACAGGCGGTTAAAACAAGATATAAATCCTTACACACAGGGCTTGCAGCAACTCATGCAAATAAACCCTGTTACGTATCATTACAATGAAAAGAGTGGTTTTGATACAAAGCCGGAATATGTGGGCATTATAGCTCAGGACTTACAACAAATTGCACCGTATATGGTGAGTACCGTAAAAAGGAAAGATGCTGATTATTTAGGTGTAGATAATGGCGCCATGACTTACATGTTGATCAATGCATTAAAAGAACAGCAGGCAATTATTGAGGCATTAAAAAAGCGGATAGAAGTATTGGAGAAAAAATAACATAAACAGTCCGGCTGCGTTTTGTTACGGATATAAACTTTAAACCAATCACTAACTAAAAACTCCCGTTTACTAAATGCCGGGCTTGTATTAAAGAAACCGGTTCTAATTTTAATCTATATCACTAATTCATTTTAATATGAAGCAACTTATATTTTCTGCAATCGCATTACTGGCATTACCCTTTTGTACCTTGCAGGCACAGGATGTTTTACATGCTACTGCCGGTTCGGTAGTAACGGTGCAAAATGGAGCTACGCTTTATGTAGGCGGTGGCCTTACACTGGCCAATACCAGCACACTCAACAATGCAGGCACCATCACCATTGCCCGTACAGCCGCACCCACAGCAGATTTTACTGATAACACACCGGCACCCCACAGCTATGGCAATGGTAAATTTATTTTTACCGGCGCAGGTGGTGGCCAAAATATGCTGGGTTCGCTTTTTTACGATCTGGAAGTAAATAATACGGCAGGTGTAACCATGCTTGGCAATCATACTGTAAACAACAATCTGGCTTTAACCAACGGCTCACTCTTTTTGGCCAATAATATTTTAACCCTCAACGGGCCTGTAACCGGCACAGGCAGTTTATCCGGCTCTGCTACATCGGCTTTGGTAATTGGCGGTACAGCCGGCACTATTAATTTTAACCAGGCAACTGCGGCCACCCGTTCACTTAATAATCTTACTTTCAACAGTGGCTCAAGTGCAATTCTTGGTAATGCTTTGGATATTTACGGCACGGTTGCCCTTACCAGTGCAAGCCTAAACCTGAATGCAAAAAATCTTACCTTAAAATCAAACACCAATAATACAGCACGTATTGCCAACCTTACGGGCAGCAGTTTAACCGGTGGTACCAATGTTACCATGGAGCGTTTTATAAAACTGCGTACGCCGGGTACAGGCCCAGGTGCAGCTAATTATGGCAGGGCTTACCGCCTGCTTTGTCCTACGGTTAATACAACCGGCCACCCAACAAAACCAACAATAAGGGATAACTGGATGGAAGGTGGCCTGGTAAATAGTATTGGTGGTACTTCAAACCCCGTGTTGAATTTTGGTACACATATTACAGGTGCAGGTGGCAATGCCAATGGTTTTGATGTTACACAAACCAATCAATCTTCATTTTACAATACCTCCAATGCTATTGTACCAACGTACACAGCCATTGCCAATACAAACAGCAGTTTAAATGCACTTACCGGTTATTTTTTATACCTGCGGGGCGACAGAAGCATGAGCCTGCAGGTGCCGCTGGCACCCAACATGCCTACCAGCAGCACCACCTTACGTGCCACGGGTACGGTGGTTACAGGGCCGGTAAGCAGTTTTACCAATGCCTTTACCGGTGGAGGTACATTAAATCTTGTAACCAATCCTTACCCCTCGCCTATTGACTGGCAATTGGTACGTGCTGCCAGTACAGGCATCACCAATTTTTATACTTTCTGGGATCCTAACAACGGCACCCGTGGCGGTTTTGTTACCGTAAGCTCAACTGAAATGGGGCCATTGCGTTATATACAATCGGGCCAGGCATTTTTTGTAGAGAGTAACGGGGTTGGTACACCGGTAGTTAATATGCTGGAGAACCATAAGGCAGCCGGAAATAACAATGACGTGTTTTTAGTGCCGCCACCACCAGCCGAAGCGTTTGCGGTTCAATTGTATTTTACAGAGCCCAGCAATTACCGCAGACTGGCAGATGAAACTGATGCCTGGTATGGCAGTAATTACAGTAGTGCAGTTGATGAGGAAGATGCCAGAGAAATTAATAACTGGGATGAAAATATTGCGATACTGCGTGATGGCAAAAAACTTGCTATTGAACAAAGGCCTGTGATTGTGTTAAGAGATACGCTGCCGCTTTTTATGAATAATATGAAGCAACAGCCTTATGAATTCGAGTTCAGGCCGCAGGCATTTACCAATACTGCTTTAACTGCCGAGCTGGTTGATAATTTTTTAGGTAGCCGTACACCATTAAGTGTTATTAACCCAACAGTTGTAGCAATTAATATAACTGCCGATCCGGCTTCGGCTGCCAATAACCGTTTTATGGTTGTGTTTGGCCCCGGCAGGCCATTGGCTATTGATGCGATAACTATTAAGGCGCAGGCAAAAAACAATGGTGTGCAGGTAGATTGGCAGGCGAAGACAGAAACCGATATGGACCGTTACGAAGTTGAAAAATCAATTGATGGCTCAAACTTCAACAAACAAAATACAACGCCTGCAATTGGCAACAGCACGGCTCCTGTAAACTATGGCTGGTTTGATGCAAATCCGGTAAAAGGATATAATTTTTACCGTGTTAAAGCATTCGACAAAACCGGAAATATAAAATACACATCCATAGTAAAAGTACATATTGGCAATGCCCAGCCTGCAATGAATGTTGTACCAAACCCCATTACCAGCAATGGTTTCGGGCTGCAGTTAACCGATCTGGAAAAAGGCACTTACACAATAATACTGTATAACAATCTTGGTCAGCGGGTGTATAATACAAAGTTACAGCATGATGGTGGCTCGGTATTAAAACGTATTGAATTAGGTGTTGCATTGGCAAACGGAGGTTACCGTTTATTATTAACGGGCGATAATAATGTGCGATTAACAGCAGCCATTATTAAAAACTAAATGCATGTTCAAAAAAATAACAGCTAAAATAAAAAGCAGCAAAATATTGCCGGTATTGCTTGCATTTATATGTAATGCTTTACCGGTAATTACCCTGGCACAGGGCCCGCCAGACCCTGAAGATACCCCTATTGATGGTGGACTAAGCCTGTTACTTGCAGCGGGATCGGCTTATGGAATAAAAAAATACCGGAATTATAAAGCAGGAATAAATCAAAAATAAATGGTTTCTTTATTTTTAATTACTGTACAACTAAAGTTTTTTGGAAATAAATAAGAAACCTGCGTCACAATAAATTACTCTTTCTTCATCACAATCTTTTCATTTACATCAGCCATTACCTGTTTTTTAAAGTCAACCAGTTTTGTGTAATCGGCTGGTTTTATTACCCGTTCTTTAATTTGCAGGATTGCAATGGCAGTAAGTGTTCGTGTAGCTGCATCCCAATAGTAAGTACAGCTATAATGTGCAAAAGAAAATTCTACTAGTTTATTTTTAGGAATATTTTCTGCAATAAACCCTGCCGGAAACTTATATACCGTTGTATCAATAGACTGGTAAGGACAGGTAAAATAATAATCAGCTTTTCTTTTTTCGTATTCTGGTATTTCTTCATCAAAAACAGGATACAGCCTGGTTTCAAAAAATATTTTACTACCGGCATTAAAAGCATAAATTTTTTCGTAATCCATACTTGCAGTTACCTTATAAGGATTGGCTTTATCTTTTGAATTGCTGATTTCAAAATTATCTGGCTGCTTCCATTCTTTTTGAGTTATAAAATAACGCCGCTTTTCATCATCTTTTAAATCGTGATAACGCATCAGCATTTCATCTCTGCCATTGCCCGAAAAAGTATAACTGGTATTTACTTTAGCCCCGCCTTCTTCATTCACTTCAATAACTGTGTTTATACTTTCTGTGTTGGCTTTATAATGGCTGGCTGGTGTATTTACAAGTACTCCGCCATTGTCTGTAACCAACATGGCTTTTCGGTTTTCGGTAAAAGGGCCCAGTTGAGCAAAGGGCAATGTGGTACTGGTACACTCCAGCCAAACGGTATCATTTGGCTGCGGAATACTAAGTATGCAATGGTTAAAATAATTTGCCGGGAAATCTTCCAGCACATTTCGTGGGGTCATTCCTCCTTGTATAATTACCAGGTTAGATTTTACGCCCACTGCATCCAATGCCGATTTTAAGTAATTACTCAATGCTTTGCAATCTCCGTATTTTTTATCATCAACAAAACTTGCCGGAAACGGCCGCAAACCGCCAATACCTAACTGAATACTTACATACCGCATATTGTTTTGCATGTAATTATAAAGTATGGCCGCTTTTTCTTTATCAGTTGTTGCATTTTTTACAAGTTGCTGATAAAATATTTTTTTATCGGCTGGCAGGCCAGTTGTTTTTGCATAAAGGTTATCAATCCATGCACCAAAATTTTTCCAGCTCGTCATATCTCCATCATAATCATCCAGCTTAAATTTATTTGGGGCAAGCATTACCTGCGGCAGATAATTATCTGAAGCGCCAACATACTTTTCTGTTTTAAAAGCTTTCAGGTTTTTCACTTCCCAATGATAAATGTCCTTACTGCCCTCTTTGCTAATGACCGGCTGGTAATTGCAGTTTAATAATTTATACCGCATAGATAATTCGGCAGGAACTTCTACATCAAATACCGCTTTTTGTACAGATTGGTTTGAGTATTGAAAATAATTGCCCGGATAGCTGAATAAACCTTTGTATTTAATACTGTAATTTATTTCGATAGTGATAGGGTATGCTGGTGGCGACACATAAAAATAAGTGATTTTACCTTCGGGCACCAGGCCCTCGCCATAATTTAAAGAGGTCATTTCTTTTTTAGAATAAGTATTTTTTTTATTTCCCAATGCATCATACACTTTTATTTCTGCATCATCCAGCACCCTGAACTGATAAGAAAATTCGTTGAAATTCAGAAATCTTTTTCCCTGTTCATTTAAAACGGTAATTACCTGATGCACATCATATCTGGCTGTGTTAAAGTCTTTAATCGTAAATTTTATTATTTCCTCTCTTACTACCACATCTGCATTTTTCCTTAAAGAATCGGGTATGGTAAAAGCTGCATAAATTTCTGGTTGTGCAAAGCAATACATGCTGCACAGTATTGATAATAAAAAAACAAAAATATTTTTCATGTACTTTATTTTTTCTTAAGTACTATCCTTTCATCCAGAATGGCATACATACGTTTAAAATAATCTTTTAAATACGGATATCCTGCTACGGTATAATCTGCATACTTCATATCAAGTGTAACTCTGAAAGAGATGATGTTACCATCCTGCTGCATTTTTCGGGTAAGTATTATACTAGTATCGGGCATTATTAATTTGGTGTTTTTTGGCAACTCATTAACCACAAAATCATCAGGCAAATAATAGGTACCGGTAATGGTGTAATTTTGGGGATAATTAAAGTCAACATCCATCACCCTGTTTTCTTCAATAAAAAGATTTTTGCCCATGCCTGTAAAAAGATTGAAGGGCAGAAAGAAATAATCTCCGCTGGTTTGCACGTTACCGCTGAACTCAATATCCTGTTCAAGCGGAAGCAACTCATCTTTTTCGTTATTTACAGTAATTGAATCTGCTTTTATGGTTATGCCTGCATTATCCTCAATCAACTCTTTTAACCTATCTTTTTTGTAGGTATTCATACGCACATTTCTTGCATAACCTGTACTCTTAAGTTTGGTATGCCCTGCAATTTTTCCATCAGCTTCTACACTACAGGTAAAAAAAATGCTGTTTTCAAATTTATCATTATTCTTTAACAGTATTAAAGTTTCGGTAGTATTATCTACAACAAGGGCATTGGTATTGATTACATCATACGGTACCAGGTTGTATGCATTGTATTTATCAGCAGCATTCATAATATACTCAACACCATCTTCCTTAACATAACATAAAACAGCATTAAAGCGTTTTAAAAAAGGGTAAAAGGGCGATACGGCACCATGGTCTTTAGTGCTTACCAGCAGCGGCTTTGCTGCCACACCTGCTTCTTTAAGAATATTCATTAAAATAAAATTAATATCGGTAATATTTCCATTTTTTTTATCCCAGGCTTCTTTAATTCCATCGTTGCTGTAAATGCTGTACTTTCTATTCCACTGCATATTGCTTTGCACATAATTGTAAATAAGCCTTATTCTTTCGCTAGTTTTTTGGGTAGATAATGCAGATGTCAGAATTTCATCAATTCCCCTCAGGTTTTTTTTAAGTGCCAGTCCAAAATCCTCGTCTTCCTTTAACTCCTCAATAATTTTTGGCCATGTTGTTCTAAATTCTTTATAATAGCCTGGTGCATTTATAGTTGATAACTGAAAATCTATCCTTTGCATGTAATCTATCTTACCAGAACTGTACGGCTCTTCTTTTAAACCCCTGATATTTCTCATAATATACCAGGTGCCTTCTTTAATGCCGTTACTTGGTTTCTTTTCCATATCCTGGCGCTTTGTAAGCATTAAAGTAAATTGAAAAAACTCAGGTATTACCAGGTTATACGCACTGTATCTTACTGGTATTTCCTGTTGAAAATTCCAACTGGGAATATAGCTGTAAGATTTGCGGCGTATTTTATACCTGTATTCAAATACAGTTCCGGTTTTTACATTGGGCAACGCAAAAGAAATTTCTGAAAAATCTTTGTTGATTTCCTTATCATAAATGTTTTTACTTTCCAGTCTCGATTCTTCTATTTTGCCATTTTCATCAAGGTTAAAAGATACGCCGCTGATGTTTGAAACAGTTTCCATTTTATCTTTGGCATAATACCCCATTGTTATCTGGCCCCTGTTAACTGCAGCATTTTTAAATACCTTAATACGCATACGGTAACTGGTTTCAGATACCCAGCCTGTGTTTCCTTCGTAACTGAAATCAACTTCACCAACATCCAACAAAATCATTGCTTCTGCACCGGGATCAAAATCGCAGTCTTTCATTTCCAGATCGGTTTTATCAATGCTGCCAAAAGAAGGGAGTTTATCCTGTGCATGCAAAATAACAGCAGCACACAAAAAGCAAAAGATTATTACGGTTCTTTTCATCGTAACGGAGCTATTAGGGTTGGGTATGAAATTAATAATTTTAAACTACATCTGTATATATTTTATAAGAAATGAAAAGAAAAGCACCCTGCCTTAAATCGGCATAATGTAAATAATTTTTAAACCTTAAATATTAACGGAGTTTTTCTGCAATTCCTTTTAATGATTTACCAGTGCTTTTTTAAGCTGATTTTTTAAACTTCAATACTGGTTTATAGAAGTACATACTGGTTAGGTGTAGAACAATTTCTATAAATTATTACTTTTAAAATAACTCTTTAAAAATAACCGTTACCAGTTAAATTACTAAACACAGAACACACCAAATTCTAAACCTATGAAAAAAATTTTCCTCATCCCAATTTTATTTTTATCGTTAAATTCAATAGCACAAGTGGGCATAGGCACTACCACACCCGGCACTACTTTAGACGTAAATGGCGCTATTACCAACAGGGAAACGCAGATTGCGGTAAGTTCCAATACAGCAACCATACCTGCAAACACATCTATGGTGCAATTAACAGGTACAGCAACTGCTGCCATAACGATAACAGCCCCTGCTGCACCCAATGCCGGGCAACGCTTAATTATTTTCAACAACAGTTCTGGTGGTTTTGGCGGTATTCTTAACAGCATAACAATACCCAGTGGCCAGGCAGGCGAATTTATTTACAGTAGTGGTAACTGGCACAGTTTAAGCCCCTTAGCTGCTACAATTATTCCAACAATTATTCCATACGCTTCAAGTCTTCCCATTACTTTAACCACTATTGCAGGAGGACTTTCCGGCACCGGCGCCATGATAGGTTTTGGCAATTCTATTTCCGGCATTGTAATTTCAGCAGCTAATATAGATTTAACCGGTGGTTCGGGCCTTAATGTAAATTTTGGTTTTACTTTACCCAGAAGCGGAACTATTAAAAGTCTTTCAGCTTTTTTTTCTACCTCTGCAGCTTTAACCCTAACAGCTACCAACGTGGCCATTAAGGCACAACTTTATAAAAGCAACAGTACAACCAGTAATTTATTTTCGCCGGTTTCTGGTGCCGTTGTAACACTTACACCTGACTTAACAGGAGCTTTAACTGTTTGTATAACCTCCACCGGTATGGTATCAGGCTTATCAATACCTGTAACGGCACAATCAAGATTTTTACTTGTTTTTTCTACCACAGCTACCGGTATAACACTAATAACCAGTGTAAGCGGTTATGCAAGTGCCGGTGTTTCGGTTGATTAAAACTTAGAAGGAACAGAAAAAATATATAACACTTAAAAACATGTTTATGAAATTTTTTATACCCGTTTTTGGTTTGTTAATGCTGATGAATACTTTGCAGGCACAAACAAATGTTTACAATAACGGCGGATTATTTTTAACCAACTCATCTGATACAGTTTTTATATCGGGCTCTATGTATAACAATGCCGGCGCTGCATTAAATAATGCCGGCGGTAATTTATTTGTAAAACAGGATGTAACAAATAATGAAGTTGCCATGACGGCCGGTGGCGGCAAACTCTGGACAACCGGCTCTGAACTGCAATCATTTTATGGGGCAAAACCATTTAAAACCCATAACTGGATAGTTAATAATACTAATAATGTTGTTTTACAAAACAGGGTTGAAGTTGGGAACGGCGCAGGAGGCAACTTAAATTTTGTAAATGGAAAAATTACCAGCGGCGATTCGTTACAGGATGTTTATTTTAACACAGGCAGCAATTATACCGGCTATTCAAATACCAGGCATGTAATAGGCTATTGCTCAAAAGCCGCTACAACCAATTTTACCTTTCCTATTGGAAACGGCAGTTTAAAAACCGATCTGGATGTTTCGGGCCTGGCATCGGTTACCGTTTTTCAATGTAAATATTTTGATGGCGCCTATGCTTCATTAACAGCTGCTTTACCTTTAAGAAGTGTGTTTAAAAAAGAATACTGGACCCTCAGCAGAACAGCAGGTTCATCAGGTGCATTCATAACTTTAAAGTGGAATGATGCAAGAAATATTTTAGACCATTCTACACCATCAATTATAAGGGTAGGGCATTTTACAGGCTCAATCTGGGAAAGTGAATGGGGTACCGGATCGGGCAACACAGTTACCGGCACTGCTACCAGCCGGATGGTTAACAGTTTCAGCCCTTTTACTTTTGCTTTTGAATGGTCGGTTTTACCAATACTGGCTAATAGTTTTGAAGCTGCTGCAACCAGCAACTGCAACATCAATTTAAAATGGGCGTCAAATAACGAAAGCAATGTAAAAAAATATTATCTGCAGAAAATGATCAATAATAGCTGGCAGCATATTTATGAAACGCTGCCAAAACTAACCGGCAATTTATCTACCTATACATTTACAGATACAAAAACCAACCAGGCAGGTAATATGTACCGGGTAGCTACTGAAAATAAAAGCGGAGTTATGAGCTACACGGGTATTAAAAACGTATTGCTAAACTGCAACAAACCCAAGTTGCTGGTTTACCCAACTATAACTACAGATAATACAATCATTTTTTTACCAAAAGATGCAGGTGAAGGACGTTTATTTGTTTACAACAGCAGTGGACAGGCACTGATAGAAAATCTAAAACTTACAGGCGGCAACCAAAGCATCAGTTTAACAAAATTTGTACCCGGCATTTATAATTTTACCGTTGTTACAAATGGCGAGAAGGCGAATTTTAAAGTGATAAAGAATTAAAAGAATTACCCCCTTATGAAAAATAGAAAGAGGCCGTTTTTTGCGGCCTCTTTTCTGTAAATTGATAAATAAGTTGGCGATTTACCAGGCTTTTTTAGCTACACCGTTTTTAACGGCTTCCAGTGCATTTGCTTCGCTGAGCATGGTAGTCATTTTGTTTCCTTTACCATCGTTGCCCTGGGCCATGTAGCCGCCACGAGAAGTTTTCGTTATTACTGCATCCTGCATTGGAACGTTTTTTTCCTTTGTTTTCATGCAATAAGCTGTTAACATTTTTGACATTTTAATTGAATTTATATGGTTAGTAAATATGGGTGTAGGAATTCGCTA
The DNA here is from genome assembly GCA_043755055.1 of Chitinophagaceae bacterium. Classification (GTDB taxonomy): domain Bacteria; phylum Bacteroidota; class Bacteroidia; order Chitinophagales; family Chitinophagaceae; genus JAZKFT01. Next base: position 18,909 of record JAYUTQ010000304.1, read on the forward strand.
AAGGCGAGTTCTTACGATAGAACTGATTACAAGCTACCAAAAATATCGCTTTTGGCAAAAATCCACTACGTAGTTCAGCTTGAAATCAAGTATAAAAACGCTGAGTTTATCCCCAACTGCTTTTTGCACTTTTATACGTAAAACAAGATATTTTATACTTAAAAACTATATTACTAATACAGATATACAGCTTAAAACCCTTAGCAGACAATAGTTTACGCTAAAAACCAACTAAGCGGCCACATATATCAGCATATATTAAAGCTGCAATAAAAAAGGGGCAAAAGCCCCTTTAAAAATGGTGATAAATTATATTAAAAAATATTTTAAATGCCTTGCTTTTTAGCTTGAAATACAGGCTTTTTATACAGATTTAGGGCATTTTGCCTGTTTTAGTCTTAGATGATATTACACATCTATCTTTGCATATTTTGCATGTGTTTCAATAAATTCTCTGCGTGGTGGAACCTCATCTCCCATCAACATACTAAACACACGATCTGCTTCGGCAGAGCTTTCAATAGTAACCTGCTTTAAGGTACGGGTTGCCGGGTTCATGGTGGTTTCCCAAAGTTGTTCGGCATTCATTTCTCCCAACCCTTTGTAACGTTGTGTGTTTACACTTTCGTCTTTTCCCTGCCCGTATAGTTTAATTAAAGCCTTACGTTCTTCATCAGTCCAGGCATAAGATTGCTCTTTTCCTTTTTTAACAAGATACAAAGGCGGCTGGGCAATAAATACATACCCTTGCTCAACCAACTCCTTCATATAACGGAAGATGAAGGTTAAAATCAAAGTTGCAATATGGCTACCATCCACGTCAGCATCCGTCATGATGATGAGTTTATGATAACGCAGTTTTGAAAGGTCCAAAGCTTTAGGATCTTCAGGCGTACCAATTTTTACACCCAATGCGGTAAACATGTTGCGTATCTCCTCGTTGTCGTAAATTTTATGCTCCATCGCTTTCTCTACGTTCAAAATTTTACCACGTAAAGGAAGTATGGCCTGGTAACTACGGTCGCGGCCCTGCTTGGCTGTACCACCGGCCGAGTCTCCCTCCACCAGGTATAACTCACAACGGTGTGGATCTTTTTCGCTGCAATCGGCCAGTTTACCAGGCAAACCGCCGCCGGTAAGTACACTCTTGCGCTGTACCATTTCCCGTGCTTTTTTAGCTGCTGCCCTTGCCTGTGCGGCTAATATTACTTTTTGAATGATCGTTTTGGCATCTTTGGGATTCTCTTCTAAAAAAGCAGATAAAACACGGCTTAGAGTAGAATCTACAACACCCATCACTTCATTATTACCCAACTTGGTTTTTGTTTGTCCTTCAAACTGAGGCTCCGGTACTTTAACCGAAATGATAGCACTCAATCCCTCACGGAAATCATCTCCTTCAATTTCTACCTTGGCTTTTTCAAACATGCCTTCTTTTTCGCCATAGCTTTTAAACACCCTGGTAATAGAACGGCGGAAACCGGCAACGTGTGTGCCTCCTTCAATAGTATTGATATTGTTTACATAGCTAAACAAATGCTCCTGGTAGCCGGTGTTGTAAATCATGGCTACTTCAACCATTACATTACTGGCTTCATCATGTCCATCGCAATAAATTACGGTTGGTAATAAAGGATTGCGGTTTGCATTCTTATCCAGCATTTCTACAAATTCTACAATACCACCTTCGCTGTAAAATGTTTTGGTGTAGGTAGATCCATCTTCTTCTACCTCTCTTAAATCATTAATATGTATGGTTATTTTTCTGTTTAAGAAAGAAAGTTCTCTTAAACGTGCTTCTAAAATTTCACGATTGTAAACGCTGGTGATGAATATAGTTTGATCGGGCCAGAACTGAACCGTAGTACCATGCGTATCAGAATTACCTATTTCCCTTACCGGGTATTGAGGAATACCGGTTGCATACTCTTGCTCAAACCTTTTACCATCGCGGTTTACAACTACATGCAATTTACTGCTGAGGGCATTTACGCAACTTACACCCACACCGTGCAAACCACCAGATACTTTGTAAGAATCCTTATCAAACTTACCACCTGCGTGCAGCACTGTCATTACCACTTCTAATGCACTCCTGTTTTCTTTGGTGTGCATACCTGTGGGAATACCACGACCATCATCCTCAACGGTGATGGAATTATCTACGTTAATAGTTACTGTAATATTTTTACAATGGCCTGCAAGCGCCTCATCAATGGAGTTATCTACCACTTCGTAAACCAGGTGATGTAAACCTTTTACACCAATATCGCCAATGTACATGGCGGGCCTTTTACGAACCGCTTCTAAACCTTCTAAAACCTGGATACTGTCTGCGCCATAACCTGTGTT
>JAYUTQ010000305.1:0-3528 GCA_043755055.1 Chitinophagaceae bacterium
CCTAACCCATGGCTTTAGCCTTGGGGAAACCAAACTTCAATCAAATGAAAAAAAACCTGCTCCTGTTTTTCGCCACATTATGCTCCGGTTTATTGCCGGCACAATCAACATTCATTACAGGTTTTAGCAAAGCTGCTGCTGAAGCACAACTGGCTACAGAGAAAAAATTTGATGCCAACCTGCAGGCAAAAAATGTGGACATGTATATTAAAGACCTTTCGGCGAAGCCGCACCACGTAGGCTCTGCTGCGGGTAAAGCCTATGCAGATTATATTTTAAATAAATTTAAAAGCTGGGGCTACAATGCAGAAATTGAAACTTTTTATGTGCTTTTTCCCACACCCAAAACCCGGCTGCTGGAAATGACAGGAACCCGGAATTTTAAAGCAGCATTAAAAGAACCTGCCCTAAAAGAAGACGGCACCAGCAATCAGGATAGTGAGCAATTGCCCACTTATAACTGCTACAGCCCCGATGGCGATGTAACCGGCGAACTGGTTTTTGTAAACTACGGCGTGCCGGCCGATTACGACAAGCTGGCAAGGATGGGCGTAGATGTAAAAGGAAAAATAGTAATCGCCAAATATGGCCAAAGCTGGCGGGGCATTAAGCCTAAAGTGGCACAGGAACATGGCGCCATCGGCTGTATTATTTACAGCGACCCCAAAGGCGATGGCTATTTTCAGGGCGATGTTTATCCCAAAGGCCCGTTTCGTCCGAAGGATGGTGTGCAGCGTGGCTCAGTTGAAGACATGCCTATTTACCCCGGCGACCCGCTTACACCTGGCTACGCATCTACCAAAGATGCCAAAAGAATTAATCAGAAAGATGCTATCAATTTGTTGAAAATACCGGTGATTCCCATCAGCTATGCCGATGCACAGCCATTGCTTGAAAGCCTTGAAGGGCCTGTGGTTCCTGAAGATTGGCGTGGTGCTTTGCCCATTACTTACCATGCCGGACCCAGTAAAAATAAAGTGCATTTAAAACTGGAATTTAACTGGGATACCAAACCTGTAAACAATGTAATTGCCAAAACGCCCGGTAGCGAATTTCCTGATGAATGGGTAATGCGTGGCAACCACCACGATGCATGGGTAAATGGCGCCGCCGACCCCATTAGCGGACAAGCAGCTATGATGGAAGAAGCACGTAGCATTGGCGAAATGGCAAAGGCTGGTTATAAGCCCAAACGCACTATTGTGTACTGTGCCTGGGATGGCGAGGAACAAGGCCTGCTTGGCTCCACCGAATGGGTAGAAGCACATGCCGATGAACTGCAGCAGAAAGTAGTTTTATACATTAACTCCGATGCTAATGGAAGGGGCTTTTTAGGTGCGGCTGGTTCACATGCATTAGAGAATGCTTTTACAGAAATAGCTTCCTCAGTAATGGATCCGCAAACCAATGTGAGTGTACTGGAACGGCAGCGTTCCAATGCTATTATTAATGCCACTACCGCCAAAGCCAAAAAAGATTTAATGGCTAAGAAAACTTTTACGCTTGGTGCACTTGGTTCAGGTTCCGATTACAGTCCCTTTTTTCAGCATATAGGCATACCGAGTATGAACCTTGGATATGGTGGCGAAGATGATGCCGGTGCATACCATTCTATTTACGATTCGTACGATTTATACAGGCGTTTTAAAGACCCGGATTTTGAGTACGGTGTAGTGCTGGCAAAAACTGCCGGCCGCACAACCCTTCGTTTTGCCAATGCCGAAACATTGCCTTTCGATTTTCGCAGCCTGCAAAAAACCATTAGCAAATACGCTACCGAAGTAATGACGCTGGCCGATGATATGAGAGAAGCCACCTCTGTAGAAAATGAAATTATTAAAGCAAAGTATTATAGCATTGGCAATAATATTACGGCTTCTATGCTGCCGCCGCCGGCCAAAGACGAAGTGCCATTTTTGAATTTTTCTACTTTGCAAAATGCAATTGCTATGTTAGAAAAAAGCGCTGCCCTTTTAAACGATGCGATGGCCGCCAATACATTACCTGCTGGTAAGAAAAATGCATTGAACAAAAAACTATACATGGCCGAACAAATGCTGCTGATGAAAGATGGCTTGCCCCGCCGCAGCTGGTATAAACATTCTATTTATGCACCCGGCTTTTATACAGGTTATGGTGTAAAAACATTGCCCGGCATTCGTGAAGCCATTGAACAACGCAATTGGAAAGAAGCACAGGAACAGATAGAAATCGTAGCGGCCTCAATTAATAATTTTTCTGCATATCTGAATGGTGCAACAGCGGGGACTAAATGAAAATTTAGAGACAGAAGGTTGTCAGGCTGCGCTTGTCGAAGCCCTATTAGTCAATCTACAAGTGGCCCTTCGACAAGCTCAGGGTGACACCTTAATTTACTGACATTGCTCATCATGTAAGGGGGCAAAAAAGGGGCTCCTATATACCATTATCATGCAAACAAAATCGTTCAATATTACCTGTGCCGACGGGCACCAAATGCCGGTATATGCATGGCTGCCCGAAGCTGAACCCACTTGCATTTTACACATAGCACATGGCATGGCAGAGTACGCACTACGCTATGCACCTATAGCTGAAATGCTGGTGCAGCAAGGCATTGCCGTATATGCCCACGACGAAAGGGCTCATGGAAAAGCGGTGGCATCAATAGATTTGCAAGGCATTGCGGAAAAAGATTGGTTTAATAAACAGGTAAACGATCTGCACCTGATGATGCTGCATTTGCGAAGCCAACATGCCGGTAAAAAAATTTACCTGATGGGGCATAGTATGGGCTCTTTTATTTGCCAGCGGTTTTTTCAAGTGCATGGTACAGAGGTGGATGGTTTAATCCTTTCGGCGACCAATGGCAAAACCGATCCGCTGATGGGATTTGGTATTGCAATAGCCTGGGTACAAATGAAATTATTGGGGCATACGTATCGCAGCAAACTCATCGACAAACTATCATTTCAAAAATTTAATAAGGCATTTGCCCCCAACCGTACCGGCCACGATTGGTTGAGCCGGGATGAGCAAGAAGTGGATAAATATGTAGCCGATCCGCAATGCGGCTGGGTGAGTAGTGCTACCTTTTTTTACTACTTTTTTAAAGGGATAAAAGATGCTTTTAGCAAAGAAAATATTGCAACCATACCAACCCAAATACCGGTTTACGCTTTTGCCGGCGACAAAGATCCGGTGGGCTTGCAGGGCAAGGGTTTTATGCAACTCATTGAAAATTGGAAGGCTGCCGGAGCCACAGATGTTACCTATAAACTATACCCCGGCGGCAGGCACGAAATGATGAATGATACAATTAGAAAGGAAGTGCTGGAAGATTTGGTAGCCTGGCTCAATAAGCACCAATAAAAAAATGGTTTGCATTGCTGCAAACCATTTTTTTATTAAGTCAGGTAATCCTGAAATATCTGAAGCAATTTGTTTATACCAAATCAATATCAAACTGAACAAGGCTTACAAACTGCTGAATGCGTTCGTCTATTTCTTCTTTTGTAATTTCCTGTAAACGGGTTGGGCCAAATTTTT
>JAYUTQ010000306.1:0-1600 GCA_043755055.1 Chitinophagaceae bacterium
CTGAATAAAACAAGTTTTACCAGTAAGGATGGCTATGAAAATAAAGTGTTTGAACTAACACCTTACGATCAGGAAATACTAAAAGATACCGACCCGAATTTCCGGGTTTTAAACCTTACTGCTGACACTTACAACGAATCGAAAACTTCCTATTACCACAAGTCAATAGGTGGTTACCATCCGGCCAAATTGAGCATTTATGATGACCTGATTAGCTACCAACTTTCGGGCAAATTAAATGAGCAGGTGCTGAACATGCTCAACACCAAATATGTAATACAGCAAAACCCGCAAACTAAGCAGCCAATGGCATTTCCAAACCCCGGTGCTTTGGGTAATTGTTGGTTTGTAAAAGGTGTAACATTTGTAAATGGCGCTGTGGAAGAAATGAAAGGTTTGGATGCGTTTAATGCGAAAGACACCGCTATAGTAGATGCCAAATACAAAGCTGCAATTGGTACCATTGGTGCGGTTGACAGCCTGAGTACTATTAAGCAAACAGCTTTTGACAATGATGCTATTAAGTATGAAAGCAATGCATCGGTAGCCGCATTGGCCATCTTCAGCGAAATTTATTATAAGGATTGGTACGCATACATTGATGGCAAAAAAGCAGCAGTAATTAAGGCGAACTACGTACTGCGTGGTTTAACCATACCGGCAGGCAAGCACAATATTGAATTTAAGTTTGAGCCAGCCAGTTATAAAACGGGCAGTATGCTCAGCAGCATTGCCAGTTGGTTAATGATCATTTTATTATTAGCCTATTGTGCAAAGCAATTTTTTGCAAAAAAGACGGATGTGGTGTTGGATAAAAAATAAAGTGAAGAAAAAAAATCATCCAGTCTTTGCGAGGAAGGTTCCTGCCTGACGAAGCAATCTCCAGGGCTTGCTTTTATAGGATTAAACTAAATAACTCCTGGAGGTTGCTTCGGGCAAGAACCCTCGCAATGACTGGATTTTTATTAGCAATATCGGGCTTCAATTATCAACTTACCCAATTACCAATTACTTGGACTTATCCATCATCATAGTAAACTACAAATCATCAGGGCTGGTGCTGGATTGTATCAGTAGTGTGTACGAACAAACCAAAGAGATTTCTTTCGAAATTATTTTGGTGGATAATAACTCTGAAGATGATTGTAAGGAGCTGGTACTGGAAAAATACCCAGCTGTAATTTGGCTGCAAACCGGCTACAATGCAGGCTTTGCAAGGGCCAACAACGAAGGCATAAAAATTGCCAAAGGAGAAAATGTATTGCTGTTAAATGCTGATACCATTGTGTTAGACGGAGCATTGGATAAAACCATTGCCTTGTTTAAAAATGATGATGCTGTTGGCTGCGGCGTACAGCTTTTAAATACCGATGGCACACATCAGATATCAGGAGCCCATTTTGTAAAAGGCGGTTTAAATTTTCTTTTACCACTACCCTACCTCGGCCGGTTTATCAGGTATTGGGGCTATAAATTAAATACCCGTATACCCAGCATTACCGAGGTAAAAGAACGTGTGGAAGTGGATTGGATTGTGGGTGCTTTTTTATTGGCCAAAAAATCGGCCATAGCAAAAGCAGGCATGCTTGACGAAGATTTT
>JAYUTQ010000307.1:0-8045 GCA_043755055.1 Chitinophagaceae bacterium
TTTTAAGAAACAATACCGACTTGTTTTATCATATGCCATAAGATTATAGGAACACGGATAACACAGATTAGATGGATTACAAGAATTTTTTGCAAGGCATTCGTATTTGATGTTATTGGGCTAGTAGTAAAATGATATCTACGAGGAATTGTGTAATCAAAAATCTCCCAATTTTATCTGTCAATTTTCTTTCAATCAGTGCCATCCGTTAGCCCGCCCTTGTAAGCAAATGATTGGAATGACATCCCGAATCCTAAACGAGCATAATTATAATTTACCTTTGCCACTATGTTTCCAGATTATGATGTGATAGTGGTTGGGGCCGGCCATGCAGGTTGCGAAGCTGCAGCAAGTGCCGCCAACCTTGGCAGCAAGGTTTTGCTGATAACCATGAATATGCAAACCATTGCCCAAATGAGTTGCAACCCCGCCATGGGCGGCATTGCCAAAGGGCAAATTGTACGAGAAATAGATGCCCTTGGCGGTTATTCTGGTATTGTTACCGATAAAAGTATGATACAATTCAGGATGCTGAACCGCAGCAAAGGCCCGGCCATGTGGAGCCCGAGGGTGCAAAGCGACCGGATGCTTTTTGCCACCACCTGGAGAGAAATGCTGGAACAAACCCCCAACGTAGATTTTTATCAGGATATGGTGCAAGGGCTGCTGGTAAAAGATGGCCGCTGCTATGGTGTAAAAACCGGGCTTGGGCATGATATAAAAGGGAAGTCCGTGGTTGTAACAAGTGGTACCTTTTTAAATGGCGTTATCCATATTGGCGAAAAACAATTGGGTGGGGGAAGAATGGGAGAGAAAGCCGCCTTTGGTATTACCGAACAATTGGTAGAGCTAGGCTTTGAATGCGACCGCCTTAAAACAGGCACACCACCACGCATTGATGGCCGCAGCCTCGATTATACTAAAATGGAAAAGCAGGAAGGTGATGAAGAAATTGTTGGCTTTTCTTACATGGATATTGAGAAAATAAAACCGGCACAACAGCGCTGCTGCTGGGTAACCTATACAAGCCCCGAAGTTCACGAAATATTAAAAACAGGGTTTGACAAAAGTCCCATGTATCAGGGCAGGATACAAGGAACCGGACCAAGATATTGCCCAAGTATAGAAGACAAAATAAACCGCTTTGCCGAACGAGACAGGCATCAGCTTTTTGTAGAACCCGAAGGCTGGAACACGGTAGAAATTTATGTAAATGGATTTAGCAGCAGCCTGCCGGAAGATGTACAACATGCTGCTTTAACCAAAGTTCCCGGCTTTGAGAAAGCTAAAATGTTCCGTCCCGGTTATGCTATTGAGTACGACTTTTTTCCACCTACACAATTGCAATACACTTTAGAAACCAAGCTTATCAGCAACCTGTTTTTTGCAGGACAAATAAATGGTACTACAGGTTATGAAGAAGCTGCTTGCCAGGGTTTGATGGCAGGTATTAATGCCCACCAAAAAGCCTACGAACAAGACCCGTTTGTGCTAAAAAGAAGCGATGCATATATAGGTGTTTTAATAGACGATTTGATTAACAAAGGCACCGACGAACCTTACCGGATGTTTACAAGCCGGGCCGAGTTCCGTACCTTATTACGGCAGGATAATGCCGATTTGCGGCTTACTGAAATGAGTTACCGCATCGGGCTTGCCAGCCAGGAAAGGATGGAAAAGGTAAAAATTAAGAAAGACAATGTGGAACAACTGAAGAAAACATTGGCCGATTTTAGTTTTGAAATGGACGAGATTAATCCGTTTTTAGAAAGCATTAATAGTGCTCCCATTTCGGAGAAACAGAAAGCATTAAAAATATTGCTCCGCCCACAGGTAGATTTAAAAAGCCTGCTGAACTATGTACCAAGATTACAAGAGCTGATAGGAAACTACACCGCCGAAACCTTAGAGCAGGCAGAAATACAGGTGAAGTATGAAACCTATATTGTAAAAGAACAGGAATTGGTACAAAAAATGAGTGAACTGGAAGAACTCATTATTCCGGATACTTTCAATTATGAAAAAATAAATGCCCTTAGCAACGAAGCACGGCAAAAATTCTTAAAAATAAAACCCCGTACACTTGGGCAGGCCAGCAGAATTAGTGGCGTAAACCCCAGCGATGTGCAAATATTAATGGTGTATATGGGGAGGTAATCAATTGAATATCAATAGTTTATAAAACATCTGGCTTATGTCAGATGTTTTTTCTTTTTATAGCCTTCATTTATACATCTTCCGGCGAAGCAGAAAAATACCAATGATGCCCACTTTCCATTCACTACTCACCATTAGCTCACAATAAAACATTTTTTAAAATAAAATTCCAACCACTTCATTGCTTTCCAATCCAGTGAGTAACTTCCACACAAATATTTAACGATGCCAGAAACAGAAAAATTTTTACAAGCCGTAAACAATGGCTACACTTTTAAAGGAGAATTTATAAAACTGGGCTGCGGCATGGTAGATGGTGCCGTAGTAAGCGGGGCCGATGTACGGCTGCCCCTTAAAACCATGAACCGACATGGGCTTGTGGCAGGCGCCACGGGTACCGGTAAAACCAAAACCCTGCAGATGATTACCGAAGCGCTTAGCGACGCTAGTGTGCCGGTAGTGGTGATGGATATCAAAGGCGATTTCAGCGGCATAGCCCAACCCGGAACCATCAACGATAAAATAACCGACCGCAGTCAGAAGCTGAATATTACCTGGCAACCAAGTGGCTTTCCGGTAGAATTGTTAAAACTTGGCAGCAAGCTCGAAGGGGTGCAGCTACGTGCTACCGTTAGCGAATTTGGCCCTATTTTATTAAGTAAGGTTTTGGGGTTAAACGATACCCAACAAGGCTTTGTGGCCATGATGTTTAAATATTGCGACGACAATAAACTGCCCATACTGGACCTAAAAGACTTTATTAAAATTCTACAGTTTGCAGCCAACGAAGGCAAGCCGGAAATAGAAAAAACATACGGTAAAATAAGCACTACCACAAGCGGCACCATTCTGCGGAAAGTGATAGAACTACAACAGCAGGGAGCCGATGTTTTTTTTGGCGAAAAAAGTTTTGAGGTAGAAGACCTGATGCGGATTAGCGATGATGGCCATGGCATGGTAAGCGTACTGCGGCTGATGGATATGCAGGACAAGCCCAAACTTTTCAGCAGCTTTATGCTGCAAATGCTGGCCGAATTATACGCCACCTGCCCCGAAGAAGGCGATATGGACAAGCCAAAACTGGTATTGTTTATAGATGAGGCCCACCTGATATTTAATGAAGCCAGCCAGGCATTGCTGGATCAGATAGAAACGGTTATCAAACTCATTCGTTCCAAGGGTATTGGTATTTTTTTCTGCACCCAAAACCCGATGGATGTGCCGGCAAGTGTGCTTGGCCAGTTAGGTATGAAGATTCAACATGCCCTCCGTGCATTTACCGCCGCCGACCGTAAAGTAATCAAACAGACAGCCGAGAATTACCCCGAAACTGAATTTTACAAAACCGAAGACCTGATAACCCAAATGGGTATTGGCGAAGCCATGGTAACCTTGCTTAACGAAAAGGGCATCCCCACGCCGCTTGTACACTGTATGATGGCGCCGCCCCGCAGCCGCATGGATGTTTTGACAGATGCAGAAGTAAGCAATATGACAGCCGCATCTAAACTGGTGGCCAAGTACAATAAAGTAATAGACAGCGAAAGCGCTTACGAACTACTCAACGCCAAAATAGAAGAAGCCGTACAAAATACAGCCGATGCCAAAGAAGAAAAGGCGGAAAAAGAGGAGCCGAGTGCTGTGGAAAAAATGTTGGATAACAGTGTGGTTAAGAGCACCTTACGTACCGCCGCCAACATTATTACCCGCAGTTTATTAGGCGCTTTGGGCCTTGGCGGCAGGAGCAGCAAGAAGAAAAGCTGGTTTTAACAGATGTTATCTTTGGAGAAATGTGGTATTTTTTAGTCGATTTCTCCAATTATAAAATTGTATACCTGGAGAAATGTATTATTGCTATTGACATTTCTCCAGGTATAGCTTAATAGGGATAAGTAAAACTGAAACAAAAAGGTTACCCACAAGCAATTTTCCCAACCCTGGTAGCATGTCTGCCGCCTTCAAAAGCTGTGGTCATAAAGGTTTCAATCATTTCTTCGGCCAGTACTTCTGCCACAAAACGGGCAGGGATACAGATAATATTGGCATCGTTATGTAGTCTCACCAACTTGGCGACTTCATTTTCCCAGCAAAGCCCGGCCCTGATGCCCTGATGCTTATTGGCAGTAATGGCCACACCATTGGCACTGCCACAAATTAAAATGCCAAAAGCTACTTCACCGCTTTCTACCGCCAATGCCACAGGATGGGCATAGTCGGGGTAATCCACACTTTTATTTTCGTGCAGGCCAAAATCTGTTACCTGCAATCCTTTATTCTTTAGCCACTGTATTAGGGCTATTTTATATTCAAAACCGGCATGGTCGCCGCCGATAGCAATGGGTTTTGAGAGATCGAAACTGGTTGATTCGTTAATTGGTTGATTCGTTTGCATCATGTAATGATATTGAAATTATAATGCCAAAAGGTTGTAACGCATATTGGATTGATTAATTAATCTATCCTGTGAGATTTTAATAGGCCAAACTAATAAACTAATCAACCAATCCCCAATCAACTAACCTAACTCCACTCTTCCTTATCCTTTTCTTCTACTTTTTTGGCTACCCTTCTGCTTACCAAAATACTTAATTCGTATAGCAAGATCAGCGGCACCACCACAATTGTTTGGCTCATCCAGTCGGGTGATGGGGTAATGATGGCGGCAATAACCAGCAAAGCCACGTAGGCATATTTGCGGTACTCACTTAAAAACTTAGGTGTAACCAGGCCAATACGGGTAAGTACAAAACTAATAACCGGCAGTTCAAAAGCCAGGCCGCAGCCAAGAGTAATATCCATCATGTTATCGATATAATCGCTGATGGTGGGCTTGGTTTCTATAAGGTTTTGGGTGCCTATTTTAAAATTGGCCAAAAAATTAAAGGTAAAAGGCGCCATTAAAAAATATCCAAAACCTACGCCCACCAAAAAGAAGAAAGTAACCCAAAAAATGGCGCCTTTCGTGTTTTTAAGTTCGCCGGGTTTTAGTGCTGGTTTAATAAATTGCCAAAACTCCCAAAAAATATACGGAAAGGCTATGATGAAGCCCATAACAAACGAAATCGTAATGCTGCTGATAAACTGACCGCCGAAAGTGGTGGTTTGCATTTTTATATCCATGGCCGGCATACAGAGGCTTTTGCCCATGCCCAGCTTTTGGCCTAGCTGGCAAAACCAGTCGTAGGTAACAAAGTTGTTCTGAATGGGGCCAAGAATAATGGTATCGAACAAAAAATCACGGTACATAAAACAGGTAATACCCAATACCAGTACCGCTATTACCGACCTAACCACATGCCAGCGCAGCTCTTCCAGATGGTCCACAAAACTCATCTCTTCCTGCCCTTCTTTATTTCGCCGTTTCAATAAATTCAAAGCCACTGTAGGTCGTATTTTTTATATGTGGGCAAAGGTAAGGGGGCGGATAGTAATTAGTTGATTAGGGATTGGTTGATTAGGGGAAACAAATTCAGTCGGCAGTTAATCAGTTGGCAGTTTGCAGAAAAGCAATCGTTGTAAAAGGGTCTCCTAAATAGTTTGTTGTTGAGTTTGGCTTTGCATTTTGCAAACTACAAAACAGCCAGCTTTTTATAAATTTCGCAACTTTCAACGTGGCAGCCGGGCAGGTAGCCCGTACTCATTAAAAACTCATTTACAATTTCGCCGCCGGTAAAGCGAAAATGTTGTTTAAAAATTTTCACCCATTCTTCCTTTGTTTTTGGGTGATGGAGTTCTATCCATTTTTTAAAAGAGCCATGCTGCTTTTGTAGTTGAATAATCACATTGGCATTGTGTATAGCCGCACCCACCTTTAATTTATTCCTGATAATACCAGCATCGTTAAGCAACCGTACCACATCCTTTTCCTTGTAAGCTGCTATTTTTTTGATACTGAAGTTGCTGTAAGCTTTTCTAAAATTTTCCTGCTTTTTTAAAATCGTAGTCCAGCTAAGGCCTGCCTGATTTATTTCCAGAATGAGGCGGCCAAAAAGTTCATCGTCGCTATCTATAGGAAAACCATATTGGGTATCGTGGTATAGCCGGTGCAGGGCCTGAGTTTCGCCTTCCATGCTATTTATTGCTTCGCAATAAGAAAATGCCATTAGGGTATTTTTTAAAAGTTACAATTTTAAAAACACATGCAATTTTCACCGCGGAGACACTGAGAAAATGAGTAACGCAGAGGGCAATGTCATTAAGTTAATGAAATTGATTTTTTAAGAGCCACATCGTGGCGATATTTTGGTAGCATATTGAGTGAATTATTAACCAAAGCCCCATGGGGGCGACACATTTATATTGAAAACCTGGACAAAATGTCGCCACGATGTGGCTATGACAAACCTTATGACCTTGTCTCTACCAAAGTGTCGCCTCGCTGAGGCTTAACTTAATGACATTGCGCAGAGAGATAATTATAACATTTTGGGTGTAATGGACAAAATGTAGGCTGTTTTTTAGATGTTTATTCCAAGTGGACATAATGTAGGCTATTTATTATTGGCTTATTGTTCATTTAATGCATTTATGATTTAGGTTCATTTCATCAAGTAAAACGGAAGTAGGCTCTGCTGGAGAGCAACCTGCCAGGGATAGCTTGTGACCGACAAAAATGTCATTCAAGGAGTCTTCATATGGAAGGCTCTTTGATATTTTTAGAGGTCTTCATGCCTTAAAAAACTCATCTATAAACTTTTTCTTCCTGTCTATCGACAAGCCGTTATGGTTTCGTAATTTATTCTTCAAGTCGGCAAAATACCCATCGATTGCATTGGTGGTATTGGGGATTTTTAGGCTCATATTGTCGTACCATGTAAAGAGCCAGGGCAGGTTTGTTTTAAGACTTCTGTAAGCACTCCTAAGCCTTTTATGAACGTACCTGTTTTTGCCGTCAATACCTATTTTCCTTTCGTTTAAGAACGCCACCCATTTAGTGTGCCACAATGCTAATCCGCCCTCAAAACTTTCCTTGTCTGTATGAACCAATAACAAGGTATGCTCCCACAACTCCTTACTAGCCTGCATTTTGGGGTTTTTGGTTAGATATCTCCTTATTATTGCAACCTGATGGAAGTTGCACATTTGAATCGGAGTTCCTTTAAAGAGTTGGAATAGCCCCTTTCTTCCATCGCATATTATAGCTTGTATTTTTATGCCCCTGCGGCTTATTTCTTCAATGCCTTTAAGGTACAGTTTGTTGGTTTCTTGCTGCACATATTGCTTGTATAAAACTTGACCGCCTAGACTATCTTTAAACACCATCACGCCAAACTTTTTACCAAAGTAGGTAGTATCCATTAGCACATTGGCATTGCTGGGAAAGGTGGTCTTATGGGTTGATTTAACACCATCAATCTTACGCTGGATAGTTTTTATAGAACAACTATATTTTGATGCAAGCTGTGCGTAGGTCTGCTTGCCAGTGGTATATTCTTGCCAAAGGTTGTCAGGCATGAAAGTGGTTGCCCTTTCCCTAAATTGCTTCCCACATGCAGCACATTTGTAAAGTTGTATACCCTCAAAACGCCCATTTTTCTTAGTTATTGACGACTTACAGTAAAAGCACTTTTTTTCATTTTTTGGACAATTTGCACCAAAGCTATATCTACAAAGGATTTCAGAGGATTTTAGCCTACATTTTGTCCATTAACCCACATTTTGCAACTTGTTACTAAAAGGCTCTGCGCAACTCCCTCTACACTCTTCCTCTGCGGTTAAAATTCACTAGGAAGACACAATATAAAATGGGACGGTATCTTTTTACAGATACCATCCCTTTTTTAATATGCAACCCAATTGGGAGCTGTTGGGTTTTAATTAATCTATTTTTAAAGCCTTGTCTATCAAAAATAACAGGCTGCTGCGGTGCGCCTTTGTTTGCTCATTAG
>JAYUTQ010000308.1:0-1598 GCA_043755055.1 Chitinophagaceae bacterium
ACTCTTTCTACATATTCGCCATTGGCAGTGCTGATGCGAATGTATTCGCCTTCGTTTACAAACAGTGGCACGTTTACGGTAGCACCTGTTTCTATGGTGGCTGGTTTAAGGGTACGGGTAGCGGTGTCGCCTTTCATTCCGGGTTCGCTGTAGGTTACCAGTACCACTATTTTTTCGGGCAGTTCCACACTCATTGGTAATTCAGTTTCCATATTTACCAGCATGGTTACTTCAAGCCCGTCTTTTAAAAATTTGGGTGCGTTAATCAGGTTTTCTGGCAATGTAATTTGCTCAAAAGTTTCCTGCTGCATAAAGTTGTAACCGTTTTCATCTTTGTATAAAAACTGGTAGTTGTGCCTTTCTACACGTACCGGAAAAACGGTATCGCCACTGTTCCAGGTTTTTTCGATAGATCGGTTGTTATCCACGCCGGTTAACTTGGCCCATACTTTAGCAGCAGCACGGGCTGTTTTGTTTTCGCCAAATTCTACCACTTTATAAAGGCTGCCATCCAGCTTTATTATGAGGCCACGAGTAATGTCTGATGTACTTGCCATAGTAATTTACTGTTTGAGATTTACGATTTGCGATTGCCGGAACTTTATTGAATCATCAAAGTTGTTTCTGTTCCGCCTTTCGGCTGTTTATGAAAGTGGGCAAAGATAGGGGGCTGTACCGAAAAGCAAAATGCTTTCGACAAGACAATAATTGATGCCGTATTTGCAAAATCTCTTTAACAACAGATTTTGGTAAGTAAAGCGAAAAATGAATGGATGTATTAAACAGGGTCTTAGTTTTGAAATTCAGTCAGGTAAACAATTATGATTCTTTATGAAACTACTTAGAAATATCCTCCCCGTAATTTTTTTGAGCCTTATTGCCGTATTCGCATTTTCACAATCGGATTCTATTCCATTGCCGTTGCATAAGCAGTTTCCTACGGTTCCGGCATTTAAGTTAATGAAGACCGATAGCAGTTTTTTTGTGATGAATGAATTTGGAAAAAAAAAGAAAGCAACTGTTGTGATTGTTTTTAGCCCAACCTGTGGGCACTGCAGGCACCAGGCAGAAGAGATTACCGGCAACATGAGAACATTAAAAAACATCAACTTTATTTTTGGAACAGCATACCCTGTTTCGGATATGGCAGTTTTTATTAGCAATTATGGTTTGGATAAATTTGCCAACATAATCGTGGGCCATGATAAAGCTTTAATGCTAAGTGGTTTTTATAAAATGTACAGCCTGCCCGGCATTTTTGTGTACAACAAAAAAGGAATACTAAAAGCTGAGTTTGAAACGAATGTTACTACGCAGATGTTATTGGATGCGTTGAAGCCGTAGTGAGATTGAGAATATCAAAGCCAAATAGTTTGCTTACGCAGAAAATAGCCTGCTGCTATTTTCTGCGTAAGCAGTTTTAAATTTTAAAGGTTGAATTCGGTTTTATTTTTAAGGTATCTTAAAGTTGCGTGTAATTATTACCTCAGTTACATATGACAAATAATCAAGAACTTGTTAACAAGCTTAATGTTTTTAAGATAGAAGAAAAATTTACGGAAAATGCCTCCGCACTGGTTCGTGTCTTCACGAACCGG
>JAYUTQ010000309.1:0-8044 GCA_043755055.1 Chitinophagaceae bacterium
TCCCTGTCGGGTTCACAATAATCTCGGAATAGGCTGGCAGCTTATTGGGTGGCCTGTCATTGTTTTGCCAGTTAGTCGCCAAGTCCCAATTACCCGTACCGGTAAATGTATACACCTTGGTAATAACAAAGCGGCTAAAGCCCATGCCTGCTCCGCCGGTGTACATAGTATTGCCATTGCTTAAAACAATGCCGGTAATTACATTGGAGTGAAACCCATCGCCGCTGCCGCCGGCAAAGCGGGTATTGCTGGTGCTTAACGAAACTGCATTGTTAGCCAGCATCTGCGAACCATCGCCGGCGCCTCCTGCAAAACGGGTGTTGCTGGTATTAAACAAAACAGCACTGGAAGTAAGCATTTGAAAGCCATCGCCACTGCCACCAGCAAAAGGAGTGTTGGCATTGTTTAAAGAAATGGAACTGGTAACAAGCATTTGCAACCCATCTCCACTGCCTCCTGCAAAACGGCTGTTAGATGTGCCAAACGAAACGGTATTGCTGGTATTTATTTGAGATCCATCGCCACTGCCACCATTAAATTTTGTATTGGTAGTAACAAACGAAAGAGCAACTGAGTTATTACCAGCAATACCAGTACCACTGCCACCAAAATACTGAGCCTGAGAATGCATGCAAACTATAAGGAAAAAAAGTAGGTAACATTTATTAATCATGGATCGGTTTTAAATCATTTCTTTCTATATAAATAACAAATTGGTTTAAATTTTTTTCACAATTTAAAGTATCAGAGAAAAAGTAAAAGCCAGAAGCTGCAATGAGTATGCTAATGATGCAGGTGAGTAAACACGTCAATTCCCTTTCTCAGGTTTCCGACAGTAAGTTGTTATAGGATAAATAATTTATACCGCTGTCTTTATATCCAAAGGTCAGGCAGCGGCCTGACCCAGCATTTTAAACTCGTAGAGAGCTTTCGGCAATCGGTTTCTTTAATCCTTTGATATTGAATTTTTTTGCTTAAAATTTGGTGCTCAAACTATATAGAATGAAAAAAATCTTTTTTCTATCATCATTATATCTCCTCGTTACAGCTGTATCTGCCCAAACCAAAGTAGGCATTGGCACCACTAACCCTCAAAAAATGCTAAGCATTCAAGAAGGGCTAAACCTCGATCAGGCAAATGCCGGCAATGGTACCAACTTAGCCTATGGGCTGTCCTTTGGATTTGCGGCACAAACGGGTATTGCCAGCAACCGGTCTTCACTCAATTTTATTGTTGGTGGTGTAACCCGTTTATTTATAGCCTCCGATGGTAATATTGCCCTTGGCGGGGCAAGCTCACAGAATGCACTTTTGCAAATGAATCATTCGGGTAAATACAATGGCTACGATTTTGACTTTGATGCTCATGCCATTATGATAAAGACGCCCTATGTTTCGCCTTTTGTTACAGGTAAATACGCTCAAATATTGAAAATTGGGTTAGATACTGCACGACGGTTATCGTATATAGAAGCCGATAGTAGTAATTATGTTGCTAATAGTGGCAGCACGTTAATGTTGCAAAGCTGGGTTGGTGCAAAATTGAGTATCGGCCCCATATTTCAGCCTATGCACCGGCTTGAGGTAGATGGCTCTGCAAGGCTGGTAAACAATCTTATTGTACAAGGCAATAAAGGCATCATCCGTAGCGACGACACCACCCAACAAAAAGAAGTAGTAACGGCCGTTTTAATGAACTACAGCACTACCCCAATACCTTCTGATGGAAGTGTGTTTAAAGACATATCATGGGCCGAGCCTTTTAGCAAAACGCCCCATGCTTATGTAGGCAATTTTACCGGTAGCGGCGGATGGGCCGAATCGGTGGTATCTGTTTCCGGAGTTTCAACCACAGGTTGCCGGGTATGGCTTTACAACCCGAGACCTGCTGCAAATGGTCCGAATTTTACCGTGCAGATTATTGCAATAGGGCCACAATAAAGTTAGCCCCCATATTTATTTGCAAAGCTTATTACCTGCCATTCCAATATTTTTGCCCCCTTTCTTAAATAAACAGAAAGGAGATTTTTTATGCCGGCACTCCAATTCGAACTACAACATACTGATACGTATAGCAAGGCAAGGGCGGGTAAAATAACCACCGACCATGGAGAAATATTGACACCTATTTTTATGCCGGTGGGTACCGTGGGTACTGTAAAAGCAGTAACCCAACAGCAGCTCGTAAAAGATGTGCAGGCACAAATTATATTAGGCAATACCTACCACTTATACCTGCGCCCCGGCCTTGAAGTGTTGGAAGCTGCCGGTGGGTTACATAAGTTTAACGGCTGGCACAAACCCATACTAACCGATAGTGGCGGTTATCAGGTTTTTAGCCTGGCCGGTACCCGGAAAATAAAAGAAGAAGGCGTTACTTTTCAAAGCCATATAGATGGCAGCAAGCACCTTTTTAGTCCCGAAAAGGTGATGGATATTGAAAGGAGTATTGGTGGTGATATTATGATGGCCTTTGACGAATGCCCGCCCGGCGGCAGCGAATTTACGTATGCCGAAAAAAGTATGCACCTCACCCACCGCTGGCTTGACAGGTGCATATCCCGGTTTACCGAAACACCGGACAAATATGGCTATACGCAAAACCTGTTCCCCATAGTGCAAGGTGGCACATTTAAAGATTTACGGAAAGCAAGTTGCGAATACATTAGCTCCAAAGCCGCTACAGGCAATGCTATTGGCGGCCTTAGCGTAGGCGAACCCGAAGATGTGATGTACGAAATATGCGACTGGTGCTGCGACCATTTACCCACCGATAAACCCCGCTACCTGATGGGTGTTGGTACCCCATGGAATATTCTTGAAAATATTAGTTTGGGTGTAGACATGTTCGACTGTGTAATGCCCACCCGCAATGGCCGCAATGCTATGCTTTTTACCAGCAAAGGCGTTATTAATATCGATAACCTAAAATGGGCCAAAGACTTTTCGGTGCTGGACGATGGAATAAATTGTGAAGTGAGCAATTACTACAGCAAGGCCTATGTACGCCATTTGTTTAAAGCCGGTGAAATACTGGCCATGCAAATAGCAAGCATCCACAACCTTGCCTTTTACCTGCACTTGGTTACAGAGGCCCGCAAGCATATAATGGCCAACGATTTTGTTAGCTGGAAAAATGAAATGATTCCGATTTTAAAAACCCGTTTATAAGATTTGCCGGAAGGATGGGAACACGGATTTGAAGGATGGAACGGATATACACAGATTTATATAACCATATTGTAATAAAGTGTATGAAAGAAAAATCCGTGTTCTTCCGTTTAATCCGTGTTCCTATCCTTCATGGCCTAAATCAATTTCACATTTCATTTTCTTATGCCATTGCAGCCTTGTATTCATTTCTGTTAGTTTTGTCCGGCACACCGTAATATTGTTTTTCCCCTGCGGGGATACATACCAATGAAAAAACTAGACTGGTACATATTTAAAAAGTTCATCGTTACTTTTTTGTTTTCGCTGCTAATATTGGCCATCATTATTATTGTGGTAGATCTTAGCGAAAAGGCCGATGACTTTGTAAAAAGCGGTCTTACTTTCCGGCAAATCATTATGCAGTATTACCTCGGTTTTATACCGCACATGATTGCCCTTATATTTCCCTTGTTCGTTTTTATATCGGTTATATTTTTTACCAGTAAAATGGCTGGCAAAAGTGAGATTGTAGCCATACTGGCAAGCGGTATCAGCTTCAGGCGGTTTTTATTCCCGTATTGGATTGGGGCTGGTGTATTGGCTATTTCGCTGTGGCTGGCAGACAGGTATTTGCTGCCAAAAGCCAACCGCATCTTTTCTATATTTCAAGTAAAATATATCGACGGACCCAATAGCTATGGCCGCACCGAAAGCAGCAGTATGTATTTTAGGGTAGATAGCAACCGATATGCCCAAATTTCGGGTTTTGATACTGCCACCAAGTCGGGCTATAATTTTGTGGTACAAAAAATAAGCAATAACCAGCTGGTAAACAATGTACGTGCGGACAGGCTTGAGTGGGATACAGCCAAACAAAAATGGAAACTGATTAATGCCATCGAACGCAAAATTAACGGCCTTAGCGAACAGCTTACCCAATACGATACCTTGTTTATGCCCTTTAACTTTAAGCCGGAGGACATAAAAAAAGATGAATACACCAAAGACAAACTCACTACACCCGAACTTAACAAGTTTATAGCCTTGCAAAAACTTCGTGGCACGGAAGGCATCAACGATTTATTGGTAGAAAGGTATCGGCGAACGGCTACTCCTTTTTCTATTCTCTTACTCACTTTTATGGGGGTATCTATTGCTAGTCGCAAGGTTCGGGGTGGAATGGGTTTTCATCTGGCATTGGGTTTTGTGCTGGCACTGCTGTTTATTTTTACCGATCGTTTTTCTACCATGTTCTCCACCAAAGGCGATTTTCCACCCTTGCTGGCTGTGTGGCTTCCTAATATTATTTTCGCCATTGTGGCTATTTATCTTTATCGAAGGGCGCCGAAATAATTAGTGGTCATTGGGTCAGAAGGTCAATTGTTATCTACATGATGACCAACTGAACTTCTGACCCAATGACAATTGACCTAATGACAATTGACCCACTGACCAGTATGCTATTGACCTCATAAATAAAAAAAGCCGCTCCTTTCGAAGCGGCTAAAACCACACAACCTATCCACACAAAACCTCTCTACACAAAACCTTCAATATCAACTACACCATAATAGACGATAACCGGTAACAGATAGTTTGAAGCCAGACTATCCATTTGCAAAGGATTAACGAAATGCAGACATTGCGGTGACACTGACCACTTTTCTTATTTTATTTGTATGAAACACATGCTGTTATTACACGGTGCCATTGGGGCGGCCAGACAGTTACAGCCATTGCAATTGTTGCTGGAGAATAATTTTAAAGTGCATTCCCTCAATTTTAACGGGCATGGTGGCAGTGCATTTAGTAATGCGTTTTCTATAGAACAGTTTGCAACAGAAGCAGCAGATTATATACGGCAAAATGAACTTGCACCTGTTACTATTTTTGGCTATAGCATGGGTGGCTATGTAGCCATGTATCTGGCGGCCAAGCACCCCAATGTAGTAAAAAGCATCTGCACATTGGCCACTAAATTTTATTGGGACGAAACTGTTGCTGCAAAAGAAATAAAGATGCTGGATGCAGATAAAATTGAAGCAAAGCTTCCGGCATTTGCAAAGCAATTAGAACTACGGCATGCGCCTGTTAACTGGAAGGATTTGCTGGACAAAACAAAAGACATGCTGATAGCAATGGGTAATAATAATCCACTTAAACAAGCAGACTATACCACTATTACAACACCTGCATTACTTATGCTTGGCGACCGTGATAAAATGGTTTCACTGGAAGAAACAGTGACCGTGTACAAAGCCTTACCCAATGCACAGATGGCAATTTTACCAGCTACACCACACCCATTGGAGCAAGTGGATATGGAGCAACTGGCTAACCAGATTCAGCGTTTCGCAGGAAATTTTGCGTAGCAACTAATACCGGTATACATCGCTAAAAGCCTCGTCACTCAACAATCCTCTTAGAACCGGATGTTTCATCACATCTATATAATCCATTTTTTTACCATCCACTAAAATGGTGCGGTGTACCAGCCTTGTGCCATGGCTATAATCTACATACCAGTTTACATGGCCGGTGTATAGGGGTTGTATTGGTTGTGCGTTTAGCTGGTGCCAGCCGTAAATGGCCACACGGTCTTTTTTATCGGTTCGGGTAAGTTTATCGCTGATAACCACATCTTTTTTAATACCTGCAATCAGACCTTTTCTTCCCTGCCGCTGCCCTTCAATTATCAGGTGGTGCTGGTACATGGTTACGCTACTATCCCGGTAGGCAAACATGGGCATGGGTTGCAGCTTAACTGTGGCTTGCCGGTAAATATCATGCACCATTTTTCTTGTAGGTAAAAAACAATGCAGGCTATCTGCCAATGCCTGTGCAGCCATTGGGGTAAGCGGCAGGCGGGCCCAATTATGGCTGGTGCCAATGCTTACATAATCAGGGCTTACAAAGTAGGTGGCAGTTATGGTTTTATCTGTAGATGAATCTATAATGAAAGTATGTACAGCTACAAATCGAAACATAAAATCGGGCATATTGCCGGCAAATAATTGAGGTATAGCAACAGCTTCCCGTTGCTGCCAGCTCAATGATTTTACGGTATCATAAAAAGTGGAACCGCTAAAAGCAATAATTGCACTTTTATTACCAACCGGCAAATGCAAATACGCTGGCCGGCAACCAATAACAATAACACATAAAAGCAAATAAATAAAACGCATAGAACAATGTAAGAAAACAATAATGTTTGTGAACGATTTTTTTAAGTGGAGTACAATTCCCTTTAACTTAGCCCCACACCCTCAAATTTATGAATACATCCGAAGCGAAAACCTGTTTGGGTTTTTACTGATTTCAACTACACTTAAAAAACAAAACCATTTCCTGCTTATGCTTTTCAGACCCCTTTTTTTCAGTTGCCTAATGGCATTTTCAGTTGTTCTATTTTCTTCGTGCCGGCCAAACGAAAAACCGGTAACTAAAGAAGAAGCTTTAAAAATGGCAGCAGATATTGAAGCTTCGATTAAACAAAAAAACGGTTCTGTATTAAACAATGCCGTAGATGTAAATTTATTAATGAGCCGGATGGATTTACCCGATAAAGAAAAGCTTTTTGGCCAGTCAGGTTTCAAAAATGGTTTGAATGAAAAAATGAAACTCGGTACCATTGTTTTACAATCGATGCAAGATGGCGGCAGCTACCAAATGGTAAAACAGTATAATAAAGGCGACACACAGCACCTTGTTTTTAGGTTTTATTCTGATGGAAGCATCAACTACCACGATTTAGAACTGGGACATGTAAAAGGAAAATGTAAAATAGCAGACATTTTTATCTATTTATCCGGCGAAAACTTTTCAGAAACGCTTGGCAATATTTACAAATACCTGGACAATGGAAACGGTGTTTCGGCAGCTGATACCAAAGCCTTTAAGCGTATAACTGAAATAAGAAAACTAATGAATGCCGGTGATTACACCGGGGCACAAGCAGAAATGAATAAAATTCCGGTTCATTTTAAAAGTATGAAACCTGTGAAATTGATTGAAATAATGGTAGCTGCACAGGTGGATGATAGTGCCTATACAAAAGCATTGGCCGATTATAAAAACTTGTACCCCAACGAACCCAATATACACCTGCTGGAAATTGACGGCTACTATATGCAGGGTAAGTACGAAAAATGTATAGAGGCAGTAGACCAGCTTGACAGGGCTATTAATAAAGATCCGCTTCTTGATTTTCAGAGAAGCCTTATTTACAAAACCATGGGCAAAACTGATTCGCAAAAAGAATGCCTGCTACGATTAATAAAAAACATGCCCGAATTTGAACCCGGTGCTACAGAAATGGTAGCCTATTATCTGGATAATAAAGAGTACAAAAATGCAGATAGTGCAATAGCAGACTTTAACACCCATGCCGCATTTGACCAGGCTGCATTGAAAGATATTGTGAGCATGTACCCTGCTTATAAAATGAAGTAATGGAAAAGCAAAAGTGTGGTATGCCGGAATCCTGCAGCGTTCGCAAACCTACAATTTCCATTACTATATCAAGCCATATATTTACGCCAAAACCAACCATGCCGTGCCAGAAATAACTGCTATAAACCCCTGCCCTCTTTGCAACCGTGAATTGGCCGAACCAATAACAAAACACCATTTAATACCACCAAGCAAAGGCGGCAGGGATACACCCACTGTGGCCATGCACAAAATTTGCCAGGCCAAAGTACATGCTGTTTTTACCGAAACAGAGCTAAAAAATTATTATAATACCGTAGAAAAACTAAAAGACCATGAAGAGATAACCAAATTCATTAAATGGGTGGCTAAAAAAGAACCGGAGTTTTTTGATAATTCTATTAAAAGGAAATAAAAATAAGCGCTCTTGGCACCTTTACCACAACTGAACACCCGCAAC
>JAYUTQ010000310.1:0-8042 GCA_043755055.1 Chitinophagaceae bacterium
AGCAATATCTTCAAAGAACTAATAATTTCGTCTTTAGGACGCTAGTGTTACCTTATAACTCATTAACCAATTCTCTTGCATCCCTTGCTTTTAGCTTGCCTGCCTTAATAAGGTTCACTTCTTTTACAGCTTTTTTAATGCCTTGTAAAATTTGTTGTTTGGTCGGCTCCTCGTCTGCTTCCTCTATTTTTTTTATAAAGTCAATACTTTTTACCAACTCCATAAACATGGGGTATTTTTTATCGGGTATATGTAAAGTAACCTGTCTCATAAAAACACTTTTAAATTGTAAATACTTTTTTCGAAGTCGAAGCCAATCAACACCGTTTATTTGTTAGGCAAATGTAAATCAGCAACCCTGTAATTGGCATCCTGTTTTCAACTTACTTTGCGGGGCTATAATTACAATGACTACAAACCGGCTTTTTTACCAACATCCATCGCCATTTCTGTTAGAAAGTGGTTTACTACTTAGCAACCTGCACATTGCCTACCATACTTATGGGCAACTAAACGAGGCCAAAGACAATGTAATATGGATATGCCATGCCCTTACTGCTAACAGCGATGCCGCAGATTGGTGGCAAGGCCTGGTAGGCCCCGCCAATGCTTTTGATACCGATACGCATTTTATAGTGTGTGCCAATATTTTAGGTAGCTGCTATGGCACCACGGCCACGGGTCTTTTTACTGATAATGAATTGCCGGCCTTTATAACCATCCGGGATATGGTGCAGGCACATATTGTGTTGAGAAAACATCTTGGCATCTCAAAAATTCACTTGCTGGTAGGTGGCAGCATGGGCGGCTACCAAACCATAGAGTGGACTGTGGCTGAGCCGGAAATGATTCAAAAACAATTTTTACTGGTAACCGGTGCCGCCGAAAGTGCCTGGGGCATTGCCATACATACCGCACAAAGGCTGGCTATAGAAGCTGATGCCACCTGGTTGCAAACCAATGGCGGCGCCAAAGGTTTAAAAGCCGCAAGGGCCATTGGCATGATTACCTATCGCAATTATAAGCAATACATGCTATCGCAAAGCGATGTTGAAAATCCGGATAAGACAGACAATTTTAAAGCATCAAGCTATATTAATTACCAGGGTGAAAAGCTGGTAAGCCGCTTTAATGCCAAAAGCTATTGGGCACTTACTAAAAGTATGGATAGCCACAACCTGGCCCGTAGCCGTGGTGGTAATATGAGCGTAGTGCTTTCGCAAATATCACAGCCTACTTTAATCATCGGTATCAACAGCGATTTTCTTTGCCCCACTCAGGAGCAGCAAATATTGGCCAGCTATCTGCCCGATAGCCAGTTGCACATCATCGATTCGCTTTATGGCCACGACGGCTTTTTAACCGAAACGGCCAAGGTGACTGGCATATTAAATGATTGGATGAAATTGAACAGCAAGCCAAAATCATGAATTGTAAATCGAGGTCAATTAGTCATTGTATTTTTGGATTAGGAATTTTAAAAGCAAATGGATTAGTGGAGTGGCCTCGAAAGAAAAGCGTTAAGAAAATTGTGCTTATAGCCGTTAAGAAGCCGGCGCTGTTTGAGCCGCTCGGGTCTATGACCTTGAAGTATTCTACGGCGAGTTCGCCGGGTTTAGGCTGTAAGCATAATTTTTAGCTTTTATTTCGAAGCCTTGATTTTTTTTGTTTCTTTTTTTCATCAAGGAAAAAAAGAAAAAGCATTTGAGTTCTGAACAGTTCAGTGTTTGCGTTTAAAATACTTAATCCTATGTATTTATTATATTGAAAATATAGGAATACCAATGACTTACCTGAGATGAATTTATCCCTTCTGTTCTATTGCAAAACATCTTCAGCACCATCCCATCTTTTTTAATGACCTTACACCTCCAAACATTCAACAAACCATGGCAGCTGGCAGTAACAAAAAAATAGCCGTATTAATAGATGGCGATAACGCCGAAGCAAGGCTGATAGAACAAATTCTGAACGAAGCAGCCAAATTTGGCCGGGTAACCATTAAACGCATTTACGCCGATTGGACCATGCCCCAAATGAACAAGTGGAAGGAGCAAACCAACCGCTTTGCCATACGCCCAATCCAAAAATTTAGCTACACCAAAGGCAAAAACAGCACCGACACCGCCCTGATTATTGATGCCATGGACATTATGTATCAGGACAGCGTGGATGGCTTTTGCATTGTTAGCAGCGACAGCGATTATACCGGAATTGCGCACCGAATACGGGAAGCCGGCCTCTACGTAATGGGCATTGGCGGCAGCCATACGCCGGAAGCATTTGTAAAGGCCTGCGAACATTTTGTATTTACAGAAATATTAATGCCCGACCAGCCAAAGGCTGTGGCAATGCAGAAACCCAAAAAGGTTTCGCCCAAAAAACCAGTTGGTAAAATAGTACCTATAGTAGAAAAACAGGCTACACCAGAACCTGTTCCCGAAGAACCCATTAACCTTAATTTCTCCACCCCTATTAATAAAATTACCAACCGCCCACTAGACATCAGCCTGGTGGACAATGCCTTTAACATAGCTGTAGACGACCTTACCGGCCTTGCCTTAGCCAGCCAGTTAGGCAACGAACTGCGTAAAATAGATTCCAGTTTCGATGTACGCAACTACGGCTTTAACTCCCTGCGAAAATTTATAGAAGCCCTCAATCCGAGGTACGAAATTGTATTTACAGATAAGACCACGGTTTCAGTGAAAAGGATGGAGTAGCACCTATCGCCGTAGTTCGTAAATTCCATGGCGGCAGGTAAATGATTTGGGCGTTGCCCCGGCGAATACCACCGATATTCATCGGGGCAAGCAGGCCGGGGCCGGGCTTTCCGCTACAATTTTTTTTTGCCGAAAGCCGGGGGCCAAAAAAAGATTTTCGCTGCAATCCCTAACGTGCTGCCGCTGTGTAACTGGCGCAGGAATGAGGCTATGGGTTGTGGGCTGGCTTCCTGTGCCTTGGTGTTACTTGACTATGAATTTTTTGTAGGCTGATATTCTCATGCACTGGTTCGTGTCCCACGAACCGGAATGCATGTATAAGAATTGTGTAACATTTAATCGCTTCTGCCTTTGCCGAAACCTAGCAGGCTGATATTTTAAATCAAGTAACGGAGCAGCATGGGCCTTCGCTAGTGGGATGTATTGTTGACTCTATTTTGATTATTAAAACGGCATTTCAGAGATTGCACTTATAATTTTGAGTTTAAGTTCATCATTGTAATCGTCTTCAAACAAAATCGATGAAGTTATTTCTAATAGAAGTTCTTTATCAATTCGGTTGTCCGCAACGTGAACTGCTATATTTTCCATCTGTTTAATGAACTTTAAAACAGCATATGAAAATCCATTTATCTCCATAAAATAAGCGGATAGTGCAATTGAAGAACGTTTATTACCATCTGAAAATGCGTGACCTTTGTTTATTGCAAAAAACAAATGAGTTAATTTTTCCTCAAAAGATGGGTAGTATAAATCATATTGAATATGCTCCAATATACTCTCCAGTTGACCTAGGTCTCTAATTCCTTGAAAGCCTCCAGATTTTACTATAATCTCATCATGCACCGAAATGGCGTGGGTTGAATCAAAATAAAGAGTATTGTCCATCATTATCTGTCTTTAAGTCTTTTAAAAACATCTATACTCTCTTCAATTCTGTCTTGTAGTGATTTACTACGTTCACCAAGAAATCTTTGATAGTCAGAGCGATCAATACTTCCAATATAATGTGCTAAATTTTCATGTAGAACTTGTCTAAATCCGTAGTCTCTTGTTGCCATTTTAGTTCTAGCATTTTCAATATGAGGCTTATGTAATGGATGTTCGGCAAATGCGGCCACAACCTCGTCCATTTCCTCTTTTTCTAACTTTCGGCCCAGTGCCAAAGCTTTTATTTCGATATCATGAGCTAATCCTGTTTCAAATGATGCAATAATGTTTAGTATCTCTGTATACATTGTATCACGTGGATTTTCTTGCTCCTCCAGTTTTAATATTTGTTTATACTCTTTTACCTTTTCTTTAAAAATAAATTTATAAATCGCATCCGTATAATAAGAGTATTTATAATTTCCCATGTTGAGATGCTCATGTAAAGCTGTTGTAAATTCTTTTCTATATAGAGGCTCTTTGAGAATGCTATGAACAAAATCTTCATCTCTTTGATTAATATACTTAGTTGAGCCTCCCATTCTTTTATTTAAAGTATCAATTACAATGTCTAGAATTTTACTCCGGATAGCTTTTGCCATTTCGCTTTCTACAAGTAACATTCCTAGATTAAGAAAAGACCGAAAATTCAATAAGCCTAATTGTGTCGTTTTGTTTTGAATATTTATAACACCTCCAAATTGTTCCTTAAAAATTTTAAGCTTACTACCCTTAAATAATTCGTATCCATTATGTTTTAATTCCTTTTCATATTGTGATAAATAAGTGTCAATTGTAGATGTGTCGACTTTGTAAAACTCAGCAACCTGTTCTTTTGTAAAACGAAATTCGTTATCAAACAACATACCTCTTACACCTAAGTACTCTTGGATATTAGTAACAGCATCCAAATTGTTCAATATATTTTGCCTGTCAATAGCTGATGTAGTCAAATCTTTCATTATTTCCAAATTTTGTGGATAAATTGTTGATTGGTCGCCGTGCAGATCAGGTGAGCAAATCGTAAAGTGTTGATTTATATTTAGTTAAAAGCACTTAAAAGTTTTCTATAATTGAGGATAACTAAATAAATGAGTATAAAATTACTAAAAAATTTCATTATTATGCATTTGAACTGGTAAATTAATAAAACATGTTCTGCCGCCGTGGTTTGTGTCACCACAAACAACTAAGTTGTGTTTTCAACCTAATTTATCGGAGCGGATTTTGATTAGTGGTTACAAGAATCAAAGCAGAGGGGAAACCTACACCAATCTTCTCACCCCCGAACCCACCTTCAATTTCCCATCTTCCAAATTTTCTACCAACACCACCCCCGGCTGTTTCCCTTTTTCAAAACTGCCTAATTGGTCATCCATATTGAGTGCTTTGGCACCATTAATAGTAGCCCAACCCAACATTTCACTTAGAGGGATATCAGGAAAATGTTTTTCAATCGTTTTCATTTCATCCATAATGCTTAGGCTATGATTACTGGCAAGGCTATCGGTTCCTAGTACAATTTTGCAGTGCTGTTTCCTTAAAACATCTACAGGCGGCAAAGCGTTTTCAATATATTGATTGGCATTGGGGCAAAGGCACCAATGGATATGTGGATGCAGGTTGTTGGCATACACCATATCCGTTTCGGAGGTAAATGTATTGTGCACCAGCAGCACCTGCCCCGCAGTTTGCATCCTGGGTAAATACGATTGCAGGCTTGACGTACCGGTTGGTTTAAAAAAGCTATTGTCAAGGTTCATTTTCTGGTACATCCTTATAAAATCACCGGTTCCGGTTTTAAACAGATCGTCTTCAAAAGCCGTTTCCTGATTGTGGATGGTTACCGTATGGTCACTAAAAAACGGCTGCATCAGTTGCCATAATTCATTGGAAACAGAATACGGAGAATGGGGAGAAATGGACCGTCGACCGTCGACCGTTGACCGTTGACCGTTGACCGTTGACGGCTTAAATGCTTCGTAAATTTCTTTGCTCCGCTCAAACCTTGCGTTAGCTACTTGTGGCAGCCAGCCGCTTGTTTCGATGAAATTATAATAGGCCAGCCGGCCTTTTTGCTTTTGCAAAAGGGTGCTGGTATTGTTACAAATGTCGCCTACGGCTACAATGCCATTAGCCAGCATTTCGGCTTCGGCATTGATAATGGCTTCGGCAATAACTTCATCGGGTAAATGGCGTTGGGTAACTACGGTAAAAACAAAATCAACCAGCCCTGTGCGTTCAGGTATCAGGCCTTTTAAATGGCTAAGCTCAAGATGGCAGTGTGCGTTTACAAAACCGGGTGTTAGCATGCCATCCAACGGCTGTACATCGCCGCCTGCATTTTGTAGCTGTACTATTTCCTGTATGGTGCCTTTTTCATCGGTTATCAGTACATGATTGCCGTCAAGTAAGCGGTAACCATCGAACAAATGCGTAGCCTGAAATTTTAAAATACCCATGCTGCAAAAGTACCTAACCACAACAATGGCTAAACTGGTATTTTTGCCGCCCGGAAAAGTGAAGGTGTAGATACATTTTTTATAGGAACACGGATGACACTGAATAAATGGATAACAACGGATTTTTATTCTGCGAAGCAAAAACCAACTGTTTCAAATTTTAATCAGCGAAAATCCGTTTCGATTCGTCTCATCCGTGTTCCTATCCTTCATGGAAAAAAAGTGACACATAGGTTACGCCCACATTCTTTTCCAGGTTTTATAAGATAAAGAACAACAATTATGATTGACAAATTAGAAGCCATCAAAGGCCGGTTTCAGCAGGTGGGTGTAGCACTTACCAACCCCGAAATTGTGGCCAATGGCAAAGAATTCAGCAAATACAGCAAGGAGTACCGGCAGCTGGAAAACATTGTATTGCCCTTTGAGGAATACAAAAAAGTGCTGGACGATATTGAATTTAGCAAAGAACTGCTCAATGGCAGCGACGAAGAAATGAGGGAACTTGCCAAAGAAGAACTGCCCGGCTACGAAGCTAAAAAAGCCGAACTGGAAACAATTTTGCGTAAGCTGCTGATACCCAAAGACCCGCAGGATGATAAAAACGCCATTTTAGAAATACGTGCCGGAACCGGTGGCGACGAAGCCAGCCTTTTTGCCGGCGACCTGCTAGGCATGTACATGCGGTACTGCGGCAAGCGTGGCTGGAAAACTGCCCTAATAAGCGAAAGCGAAGGATCTGTAGGTGGTTATAAAGAGGTAATTATAGAAGTTACCGGCGAAGATGTGTACGGCACATTAAAATTTGAAAGTGGTGTACATCGGGTGCAGCGGGTACCCAATACAGAAACACAGGGACGGGTGCATACAAGCGCCGCCACCGTGGCTGTAATGCCCGAAGCAGAAGAGGTGGATTTTGAACTGAAAGAAAGCGACCTTAAAATGGAAACAAGCCGCAGCGGCGGTGCGGGTGGCCAAAATGTAAATAAGGTAGAAACCAAAGTGATGCTGACACACATACCTACAGGCACCGTAATTACCTGCCAAACAGAACGCAGCCAGCTGGGTAACCGGGAAAAAGCCACGAACATGATGCGTACCAAACTGTACGAAGAGCAGGTTCGTAAGCAGGAAGATGAAATAAGCCGCCACCGCAAAACCCTTGTAAGTACCGGCGACCGCAGTGCCAAAATAAGAACCTACAACTGGCCACAGGGGCGGGTTACAGACCACCGAATTGGCCTTACAGTATACAACCTTGATGCAGTAATTAATGGAGATATCGAAGAATTTTTAGACCAATTGCAAATGGCAGAGAATGCAGAAAAAATGGCCAATCAGGATATGAATTAAGGTACTAAAAATTCATTGTCAGGTTGATGCAACTGTGCCGAAAGAATATCTATCTTAGTTCCGTATTCAATTATTTACAACTTAAAAACAAAAAAATGCTCGAAAATCTTTTAAACCTGGTAAAGGAATATGCCCAGGAAAACGTAGTGGAAAACCCCGATGTGCCTAACGAACAAAATGATGAAGTAGTTGCCGAAGCTACTAACGCTGTGGCAAGCGGTTTACAAGATGCACTTGCTAACGGGCATGGAGAAGATGTGCTTGCTCTTTTTAATAGTAAAAGCCCTGCACAGGCAATGAGTAGCCCCGTAGCTCAAAATATTCAGGGCGGTTTTTTAGACAATATCACCTCAAAGCTCGGTATTAATAAAAACGTAGCCATCGGTTTAGCATCTACATTGATACCCATTATTATTAGTAAAATGGTAAAACGTACCAACGACCCTGCCAACAGCAGTTTTGATATCGGTGGTATTATTAGCAGCCTTACTGGCGGTGGTGGAAATAGCGGTGGCGGTGGCATTGGTAATCTGATTAGCCAATTTACCGGTGGCGGAAATACTGGTGGTGGCGG
>JAYUTQ010000311.1:0-3518 GCA_043755055.1 Chitinophagaceae bacterium
CCAAACCCGCCGGCCGTGAGTGGATTGATGCCGGTGCTTTTGCCGTGGTTGCCGCTACCATAATCCGAACGTTTGTGTTTGAGGCTTATGTAATCCCTACCGGTTCTATGGAAAAAACGTTGCTGGTAAACGACTTTCTGTTTGTAAATAAGATTAGCTACGGGCAACGGATGCCGATAACCCCATTATCGGTACCATTTGTACACAACCTGCTGCCAGCCTCGCAAATACCTTCATATACCAAATTAATACAGACAAATTATTCACGCCTTCCGGGATGGACAGAAGTGAAGCGGAATGATGTGGTGGTATTCAATTATCCTTTGGGAGATACTGTGGTAAACCTGCCGGAATTTGGCTCCGCTAACCCTTATTATGATCTGGTTAATGACCGGAATATGATGGGCTTGCGTATTTCTGAGCCAGGTACACCTGCAGATGAAGTGCAGCATGAGCGGCACCCACCATTTAACGGAAACAGAGAAGCCCTCTTTAGCTATTTCGACGATAAAATATTGGTACACCCAATAGACAAAACAGATAATTACATAAAGCGCTGTGTAGCTGTGGGCGGCGATAAAATGGAAATAAAAAACGGTGAGCTCTACATCAATGATGCTATAGCCCTTAAGCCACCTGCTTCTGAAACGGATTTTTTTATTAAAACAAAAGGAACGCCCATTGATTTTGGAGCACTCAAAAATGAATTACAATTAACTGAAGAAGAAGTAGAGCAATATACCTCAGCTTACGATGGGCAGGGCGGCTATTCACTCAATCTTACCAATTCTCAAAAAGACATCATTAGCAAATTACCTAATGTTACCAGTGTAGAATTCGCCATTTCACCGGTGGGAATGTATGGCGATGCGAATGTCTTTTTTCCATATTCAAAAATGTCTGCTAGCTGGACGGTAGATAATTACGGACCCATTACCATACCTAAAAAAGGTGCCACTATTACTTTAGATACCAACAATATTGAACTCTACCGCAGGCTCATTACCATTTACGAAAACCACAGCCTGATACAAAATGGCAACCAATTTACCATTGATGGCAAACCAGGTAATACGTACACATTTACCTACAATTATTACTGGATGATGGGTGATAACCGCCACGGCAGCCAGGATAGCCGCTTTTGGGGTTTTGTACCCGAAACACATATTGTGGGTAAAGCATCGCTTATTTGGTTTAGCTGGAAAGGCGGCCCACGCTGGAAACGCATTTTTAAATCCATTCAATAACAAACTAACATAGTTCGTATATTTATCTGTCCTTCCCCATAAACGGGGAAGGATTTTTTATCTTAATAAACAATTTTGTAAAAACTCCATTTTTAATAAAATGGAGTTTTTTAGCCCATAATAAAAAACGATTTCAACATGAAACAAACACTCACCACCGAATACGATCTGTACAACAATGCCACCGAACTGGAATTGGAAGACGCACTGCTACTAACCGAAGCAAGAAACAATACCGCACTTTCCTACGCACCCTATTCTAAATTTCATGTGGCGGCCGTGGCACAATTAAGCGATGGAAGACTGGTGTATGGTGCCAATCAGGAAAATGCCTCCTACCCTGTTGGCATTTGTGCAGAACGTACTTTGCTATCCGCCATTTCTTCTCAATTTCCACAGGAAACTGCCGTGGCCATTGCCATTAGCTATGCCAACGAAAACGGCGAAAGCCAACGCCCCATAAGCCCCTGCGGCATTTGCCGCCAAACATTACTGGAGTACGAACAGCGCTGGCAGCACCCAATCAAACTCATCCTCAGCGGCCAGGAAGGCAAGGTAATCGTACTGCAAAGTGCTAAAGATATTATGCCTTTTAGCTTTGGAGCAGATGATATGAAGTAATTTGAGATGGGGGTTTAGGGTTTAGGGTTTAGGGTTTAATTGCAAATTAATTAGCTGCAAATCCTGGTACTTTTGTATTTTCTGACGGCACAGGTAATATTTGGTTTTGAAACAACCCTTATTCTTAACGCAACAACTCTTTACAAAAACTACATTTGCATTTTACCTATTACTATAAAATAAATACCCATGCTTAAAAAAATAATGATAGCTGCACTTGTACTTATTGCCTTCGGCACCGCATCTTTTGCCCAAACAGTACCGCCGGTAGCTGATTCTACTATCACCATAAAAGTAAAAGGTGTTACCTGCAATGCCGACCTTAAAACCCTCTCTACCAATGTAAAGGAGTTAAATGGGGTAAGCGATTGCACACCCGGTAAAGCAGGGCCTGTATCCGTATTCAAAATTTCTTTTAACCCGGCACTTGTAGGCACCAAAGAAATATTTAAAGCCATTGAAAATACTGCCGGTTGCAGCGACCCTAAAGACAGGCCTTATAAAGTAAAAACAAAATAATGCTGAGGTTAACACTTTATCTGTTTTTGCTGCTGCCGTTTTGCAGTATCGCTCAGTCTATTACAGGAAGGGTTACCAATACCAATAATCAACCGCTGCCCGGCGCATCTGTTGTGTGGCTAAGCACCAAAAAAGGTATTACCACCACCACAGATGGCAGTTTTACCATTACAAAACCTGCTATAAAAAGTAAGTTGATAGCCAGTTTTACCGGTTATAACAGCGATACCATTGAGGTTGGCGAAATGACAACCCTATTGTTTGTATTAAAACAAAAAACCGATTTGCAGGACGTGTTGGTGAGTGCTGAAAAAGAAGGCACTGTTATGTCAAACAGAACTGGTATCAAAACAGAAATACTTACTTCTGTAGAGCTAAAAAAATCGGCTTGCTGCGATTTGGCGGGATGTTTCGAAACACAATCCAGCGTACAGCCACAA
This sequence comes from Chitinophagaceae bacterium, assembly GCA_043755055.1. Taxonomy (GTDB): domain Bacteria; phylum Bacteroidota; class Bacteroidia; order Chitinophagales; family Chitinophagaceae; genus JAZKFT01. The sequence goes on from JAYUTQ010000311.1 coordinate 2,831, forward strand.
ACTACCAATGTAATTACCAATGCCAAAGAACTCAGGATACTTGGTTTATCTGGCGTGTATAATCAGGTACTGATTGATGGCTTTCCCATGATTCAGGGGCTCAGCTTTACTTATGGCATCAGCGGTATTCCCGGCACGTTGGTAGATAATATTTACATATCTAAAGGGGCCAATAGTGTACTGCAGGGCTTCGAAAGTATTAGTGGCCAAATTAATGTAGAAATTAAAAAGCCAAACGCTACCGAAAAACTGTTTGCCAATATTTATGTAAACAGTTTTGCTGAAAAACACCTGAACCTTACCACGAATTTTAAAGTAGGCAAATGGCATAGTTTGCTGGCTTTTCATGCGGTACAGCCGGCCGATAAAACAGACAGGGATAAAGATAATTTTCTGGATTTACCGCTGCTTACCAGAAATATGGTACTGAATAAATGGAAGATTGGAAAAGAGAAAGACTGGGGCTGGAGCAGCGAAATAGCATTGCGTTTTTTAAATGAAAAACGTATCGGCGGACAAACATTTTTTGAGCCGGACGTACATAAAGGCAGCAGTACCGTTTATGGCAACACCGTAAACATTAACCAGCCCGAAATATGGGCAAAAACCAGTTACCGCTTTAACAATAATCACCGTGTAACCCTTTACACATCAGGGTTTCACCAAAACCAGAATTCGTACTTTGGTT
>JAYUTQ010000312.1:0-8031 GCA_043755055.1 Chitinophagaceae bacterium
CCAGTGCATATAAAAGCCGCTTCAAAAAAATGAAGCGGCTTTTTTTATGATACCTGTAGGCCACTAATTATAAAAGAATAATTAGTAGTAAAATGATAATTATAATAGCACCAATAGAAAGATATACTCCGTTGGCAGCTTTGGCTTCTTTTTTCAAATCCTTTAATTCGTTACGCAGTTCCTGGCGGTCTTCGCTTGTAAGCTCCGACTTGTCCATTTCTTTTATTTCCGTAACCCTTTCGTTAATTTCTTCAACCCTTGCCTGCTTTTGCTCATCAGTCATTGTGGCAAATTTTTCTTTAAGCTGGTCATTTTTAGTTGCATGAACAGTAAGAGTAGAAGCACTAACCATAAGGGCAACTACCGGTAAAACCAATTTGAGTTTCATGTGTTTTGTTTTTTAGATGATTATTTAAAAGGTGTACACGCATCATCCACAATTATTAATCCATTTTATTAATATTTGCGGAGCAACGGAAATATGAACCGTAAATAAAATTTACGTAGTTAAAAGCCATTTTTAAAGGGAAAATCCATTGTAACATACCCACAAATTGGGGAATTTCTTTCCCGGCATATTTAATTTACCCCATAAAAATGGCAACTCGGTTCTCCATTGTTTCTATAAAACATTATAATTGGATGCATGAATCATCTGCCATGCCTTATACTGATCCAATACTTTTTGCGGCGCATAAGTGTACCAGCCATAGCCATCCCTTCTTTCCCGTTCTACTTCTGCCAGCGAATACACAATTTTTTTACCCCTGTTACAAAACATAGGTCTGTGGGTTTTCAGTTCATAGTATCTTGTCCAGATGGGTGGCGCTTTTGGGTCAGTTACTACAATCTTATCCGTTTTAGAAATAGTAAATTGTGTGGTGTCTACCGGTGCCGGCACTATTATTTGCCGGGTGTTTAAAATTTTAGATTCGTTATACCATGCTACTGCATTTTGCACGGCTTTAATAACTTTTTTACCGGGATTTTTAATCTGCATCAGTAACAAAACTACATCAGCACTTTCGCCATTGCAAATAGCCGGCGGCTCAAAAGCCCTTGCCCATGTGGGTTCCAGCGTTTGCTCGTCATGCTGCTGGCACCATGCTGTAAGCTTCCTGTTATCTTTTATTTGTGTTTTGATAATACAATCGATTCCTTTTACAAAAGCCTTTACCAATCTTTTACGAAAGGGTTTATCCAGAAAACTAAACCATGGCTGCCCGTCATTTACATCTTTAAGCATACCCATAATACCTGTAAAAACATCATCGTTATAAGTAATGTATTTACTGTAATCTTTCTTCAGCGGAAAGTATTGTGGCCAGCCGCCATTGGCATACTGTGCGGCCAATATAAATTCAAAACCTTTGAGACAAGCCGTTTTATATTTTTCGATATTGGTGGCACTGTACACTTTAGCCAAACACACTACATGGCTCCATGTGGTGCCATTGTCGAACGTTGTATTCAGGATGTCCTTTGCAGCTATCAATGCCTCTTTTTGCTGCTCTGTAAGTATGGCCAGCATGTCATAATTCTTTGGCCAGCCGCCATTACTTTTTTGGTACAGTAAAATATTATCTGCAATTTTTTCTATTGCCTCCGGCTTGTATTGCTGCTGATTTTTATCTGGTGTTATTACATTTTCTTTTTCAAAAATATCGTACCAATGGTGGGCTGCATCTGCAAAAGGCTTTGTATCCACGACCTTGTATTCGTAGGCTTGTGAATAGCTATTAACATACACAAGCAAACAAACCAACAGGCAGCAGCATCTACATATAATTTTATAAACCAAATGAATGAACGGTGTTTTAGGGTTGAATAATTACTCGTACCGCAACGCCACAATAGGGTCCAACCGGGCAGCTTTACGTGCAGGATAATAACCGGCGCCAAGCCCGGTGAGAAAGCAAATTACAATACCCATCACCACCCAAAACCAAGGGATGATAAAGCCGGTACCCAAGGCCAGGCCAATAAGATTACCGCCTAATACCCCGAGCACAATACCAATAACCGCACCCATACTGCTAATGATAACACTCTCAAACAAAAACTGCTGCCGTACTATTTTTTTTGTACCTCCCAGCGCTTTTATAAGACCCACTTCTTTGGTTCGTTCGGTTACGGCTACTAGCATAATATTCATCAGGCCAATGGCAGCACCCATTAAGGTTAAAAAGCCTATGATAACCGTTACACCGCTGATGCCTTTTAAAAATCCAATAAAGGTTTCTGCAAGTGCATCACTCTTGTCAATGTAAAAATTATCGTCTTCCTCCACATCCAATTTTCGTATCGGCCGAAAAGTTCCTGTGGCCTGCCCGATAGCATCCTCCATCAACTTATAATCTTTTACCATAATGCCAATACTAAAGGAGGAACCTGCTACAGGCAGCCGCCTTACATTGTTGTAGGTGGTAACTACTATATTATCAAGATTTAAAAATGCACTGGAGCCTTTGGGTTTCATTACGGCAATTACACGGTACGGAAGGTTGCCCACTTTCACTATTTTATCTACAGCCTGCAAGGCATTGCCCTTAAATAGTTTGGTCACCATTTCGTTTCCGATGATGCATACGTTACGGCCGGTCTCCACATCGATATCACTGAAATTACGTCCTGCTGCTATGTTGTAACCATTTAGGGCCATATAGTTTTCATCGCCACCCTGCAGGCTTACGTTTGGGTTGGTAGATACACTTGACTGATTACTTACATACATTACCGTGGTGCTATTTCCACCGCGTAATGAAATACTCACCGTTGCCGGAAATTCAAAACGATCTTTAAAAGCTTTGGCCTCCTGATAGCTGATGGCACGGCCTTCGTTAGATGCACGTTGCTTAAGATTTGCCTTATTCGTTTTGGTAACTGCCTTCCTGTTGCCACCCATCCTAAACTGTCGGTCTCTAAACCGGATGCTGAATGCATTGGCACCCATGGTACTAAAACTTTCCCGCAGGCTCTGGTTCATGGCTTCTATCGATGTTATAATAACCATTAACGCCATAATACCAAGGGCAATAATCGTAACCGTAATACCGGTACGCAGTTTATTACCCTTTATGGTTTGCCATGCCAATAGAAAAGAATCGGTAAAACGCATGTGGTAAAGATAAGACGGATTAGAGGTTAGGGATTGGGGATTAGGGATTGAGGATTAGTAAAATTATCCCACACAAGCCTTACTCCAAATCACAGTTTAAAAGTCTGGTGTTGCTCGGGTATTGCTACATCTGTAAAGCCTTTACGTATGAGTTTGTCTTTAAAATCCTGCTGCACATCATATTCGCCATGTACTAAAAAAACCTTGCTTACCTGCTTCGGATCCTGGCAGCCGAGGTATTGAAACAAATCGTTGTAATCACCGTGTGCACTCATACTTTTCATCTCTCCTATTTCGGCATGTACTTCATGTGGAATACCAAAAATATTCACTTCCTTGGGGCGTAATTTTAACCTGCCGCCCAACGAATTTGGCTCACAATAGCCCACCATTAAAATAGTATTGCGGCTGTTTTCAATATTGTTGCTAATATGGTGTTTTACCCTTCCAGCATCGGCCATACCGCTGGCACTTATAATTACACAAGGCGCTTTTCTAAAATTGAGTAGCTTGCTTTCATCTACCGTTTTTGTGTATTTCAATCCTTTAAAACTAAAAGGATCATTATCTGATTGTAATATTTTTTGAAGCCTCGCATTAAAATTTTCCGGATGGCTTTTTACTACCGCTGTAGCCTCGCTGCTGAGTGGGCTGTCTACTATATAATCAATAGCCGGCAGGCGGTTTTCCAGCTCCAGTTGGTTTAAGGTGTATAATAGTTCCTGTGTACGCCCTACACTAAATGCGGGGATAATTAATTTGCCTTTTTTTTGCAGGCAGGTCTTTGTAATCCAATCCAGCAGGGCATCTGGTGAGGTGGCCATCTCATCATGCAGCCTGTTACCGTAGGTGCTTTCAAGCAAAATATAATCAGCGTGCGGAAATGTTTCGGGGCTGCGTAAAATGGCATCACGGTAGCGGCCCACATCACCACTAAATGTAATATTTGTCGTTTTGCCTTCTTCTGCAATTCTAAGGTGTACACATGCACTGCCTATAATGTGCCCCGCATCGGTAAACATTACTTCTACCCCATCCAATATAGTAAACCATTGGTGGTAATCCACCGGTTCCAGATAAGGTATAGCTGCTTTTGCATCATCTTCTGTATATAAAGGATCAATATATGGCCGACCTTCATTAGCTCTTTTTTTATTTACATATTTGGCTTCGTTCTCCTGTATGCCGCCGCTATCTTCCATTAGTATAGCAGCAAGATCTCTGGTGGCCGGTGTACACCATATTTTATTATTGTAGCCATCCTTTACCAGCTTGGGCACAAGGCCGCAATGGTCTATGTGTGCATGGCTCAGCACCATTACATCTACATCGGTGGGGTCAAAACCAAAGTCTTTGTTTAACACATCGCTTTCTTTACCAAGACCCTGAAAAAGGCCACAGTCCAGCAATATTTTTTTACCATTATTTAAAGTAATCAGGTGTTTGGAACCGGTAACCGTTCGTGCCGCTCCGTGGAAAGTAATTTTCATAATAAATATTTTTAATGTGCTGATATGCAGATTTGCAAATGGGCAAATGTTATAAGTACAATTTCATGCTTTTTGTTTAGTGAGTCAATTTCACTGCTCATCATTTGCACATTTGCCATTTGGTACTTTTGTCTATTATTTTTTTGCTTTAAAAGACCATGTTATTTTAAACTCCGAAATCAATTCGCCGGCATTGTTTTTACCAATGCTGATACATTCTACCTCCTGCCCCTCTCCTGTGGCTTTACTTTTTTCTATAGCAGCTTTTACAGCATCGCCACTGCTGCAGGTAAAATAAATTCTTTCCGTAGCTTTTTTAAAATACCGGGCTTCCAGCTTTATTACGAGCATGCTTATGGCTGGCCGGCTTTGGTAAATATGTGCCTGACCCAGCATGCCTGTACTCATTTCGGCAGCCATAGCCTGGCAGGCAAAATAGATACTCTTAAATGGATTTTGACTCAACCATTTGTAAGGTACACTGGCTACACATTCTCTTTCTGTAAGCCTCCTCAGCCTTACACCACAAATAAATGCACTGGGCAGCTTGCTGAACAGAAACAAGGCAAACTTGAATTTATTAGCCGTTATCTTTTGAAAAGCCTGAAATGACATATGTATAACAATTTCGGATTTGCACGAATTAAGAACAAGATAGGGTTTTCCCAAAAACCTAAAACAAATCTATTTTTTTCAGATAGTTAATGGTTTCGCCGGCAATTAAAACCCAATTTTTGTAATGTTTCCCCGTTGTTATCTATATTGCAATGCTTCAAAAATATACAAGTGAACATCGAACTACTACTACGTCAATATTTATACAATCATAAGACGGTTACTTACCCCGGTATTGGCAAACTTACATTTGGCGCCAATGCGCAACTGCCTGATTCACTGGAGAAAGGAGAAGCACTGCCATTACAGGATCTCAATTTTACCTTTAACCTTCAGGAAGGGCTTGACAAGGATTTTATTGCTTTTGTTTCTTCGCAAACAGGAAAAATAAAGCCGCTTGCTGCTGCTGATGTGGAAAGCTATTTTATGCTGAGCAAGCAGTTTATTAATATTGGTAAATCGTTTGTGGTAGATGGCATTGGTGCGGTAGACAAGCAGGATAACGGCACATTTGCGTTTACCCCAGGTTATTTTTTACCGGTAAGCGAAGCAAGTGCTGCACCACATAAGCCTTTAAAAATTAGAGAAGCAGTACCTGTAATGCCTAAAGGCGAAACTAAACCTCAGCCTCCGACCATCAACAAAAAAGCAGTTTTGGGCATTGTAGGAGCTCTTAGCCTGGTATTAATTGGGTGGGCTATATATTACTTTGCTTTTAATAAAACTTCAGATGCTGCCACTAATCTTAATGTGGTAGCAAAGGACACAGCCACTAGTATACAGCCTGCAAAAGATACCGGAACAGCAGTTGCACCCACACCGCTCCCTACCAGTACGGGCGGCTTTAAAGCCATTGTAGATCAGCGTTTTACAAGGGCGGCCGCTACCTCAAGGGCAGCCAAACTTCGTAGTTTTGGCCACGATGCTCAGGTAGATTCTACAGGTCCGGCTACTTTTATAATTTATGTTCCCATAAAGGATACAACGGTGTCGGTAGATACTTTGCAGCTCTCTAAAATTACCGGTAAGCGGCCTAAGTTTTTACCCAATTAATTAGTTGCAAAAAAGGGCTGTATGAAAAAATCACAAGCCTGGTTATACTTATATATTCTGGTATTGGTTGGCGATGTTACAGGCATAGCCGCTAATATTGATTACCTGCATGTTTTTTGCAAACCATTGCTAATGCCGGTATTGATTTGGGGAATCTATTCGTACAGAAAAAATATTGCAGGAACACCATGGCCCTTTATAGCAGCCGGTTTATTTTTTAGCTGGGCCGGTGATCTCTTTCTGTTGTATGAAGCAAAAAATTCCAACTTTTTTATAGGTGGACTTGCCTCTTTTTTACTGGCCCATATTTGTTACATCATTTATTATTTTAAGTGCGGGGCCAGCATAATAGCTGCTTATAAGAAACATCCGCTTTGGCTGATGATTGCCATAGCTTATTCGGTTGCTTTGGTCGTTTTTCTCTTTCCTAAATTGGGCAGTTTACTAATACCGGTTATAGCTTATGCGGCTTTGTTAACCCTAATGCTGATTGGCAGTATTGCGGCTATCCCCGCTGTTTCCCCAAAAGCATCGGTATTGTTTGTGGCTGGTGCTGCAGCCTTTGTGGTAAGCGATTCGCTACTGGCTATTAATAAATTTTACCAGCCTTTTGCTATGGCCGGCGTACTAATAATGATTACATACGGAGTAGCTCAGTTACTCATTACTTTAGGTGCATTAGCGAATGTTAAGGCTAAATCAAATGCTCAATAAGCAACACACAATGTTCCATTTTCAATAGGTTTGATATTGAACATTGATCTTTAAATCATCAAAACAAAGTCTCCATGCCCATAAAAACGCCACCCTATCTGCAAAAAGGCGACACCATTGGTATTGTTTGCCCTGCCGGGGCTATGCCTGCTGCCAGGGCCGAAACCTGTATTAAAGTATTACAGCAGTGGGGCTACAAAGTAAAAGTGGGCAAAACGCTTGGCCACGAATACCATTATTTTTCCGGCACGGATGAGGAACGCCTTACCGACCTGCAAATGATGCTGGATGATAAAGAGGTGAAAGCTGTACTCTGCGGCCGTGGCGGCTATGGCACCAGCCGCATCATCGATGCTATCGACTGGAAGGTTTTCAAAAAAAATCCAAAGTGGGTGATTGGCTTCAGCGACATTACGGTGTTGCACTCTTATCTTTTTACCAAACTAAAAACGGCCTCTTTACATGCCCCGATGGCCGCCGCATTTAATGATGGTGGTTTTAAAAACGATTATGTGCAATCGCTAAAAAGAGCACTGAGCGGCAAAACTGGTTTATATAAAACAACAAGTCATCCTTTTAACAGAAAAGGAACTGCTGCGGGGCCATTGGTTGGTGGTAATTTATCGCTGATTGTTCACCAGGTGGGTACTGCCAGCGACATTGATACGAAGGGTACAATTTTATTTATAGAAGATGTAGGCGAATACCTGTATAATGTAGACCGGATGATGATACAGCTACAACGAAGCGGCAAGCTTGATGAGTTGAAAGCTTTAATGGTGGGCGGTTTCAGCGATATGAAAGACACAACTACACCATTTGGCCAAACAGTGGAAGAACTGATATGGGACAAGGTTAAGGGTTACAACTATCCGGTTTGTTTTCATTTTCCGGTAAGCCACGATACAGAAAATTATGCATTAAAAGTTGGGGTAGCGTATGAAATTTCTGTAGGTAAAAATGTAGTGTTGAAAGAGATGTAAAACCACCTTAAACGATAATTTGTATTATAGCACCTGCTGTCAGGCAATTTCAACATAT
>JAYUTQ010000313.1:0-3510 GCA_043755055.1 Chitinophagaceae bacterium
CAATTGACAAATAAAATTGCAACAAATGAATTTTACGCCCATACCCTGGAGCCATTCCACCAATATTTATGAGGTAAACCTAAGGCAATACACCTACGAAGGAACTTTTACTGCTTTTACTGAACACCTGCCAAGGCTAAAAGACATGGGCATAGAAACCTTATGGTTTATGCCACTTACGCCTATTGCTGTAGAAAAAAGATTGGGTACTTTAGGTAGCTATTACGCTTGTGCCGATTACACAAGCATAAACCTCGAATTTGGAACAACGGCTGATTTTAAAAGCTTTGTTGCAATAGCCCACGACATGGGTTTTAAAGTAATTATCGACTGGGTGGCTAACCATACCGGCTTTGGCCATACATGGACGGAAACCCACCCCGAATATTACCTGCATGGTGAGGATGGAGAATTTGTAATGAAGCATGGTTGGGAAGATGTGATTCATTTGGATTTTGATAATGCCAGATTGCGACAGGCTATGATTACAGCCATGCATTGGTGGCTAACGGAGTTTAATATTGATGGCTTTCGTTGCGATATGGCCCACCTTGTACCACTTGGTTTTTGGCAGGAGGCCAGGCTTAGTTTGGATGCGGCCAAAAAACTGTTTTGGCTGGCCGAATGTGAAGAGCCGGATTACCACGAAGTATTTGATGCAACGTATAGCTGGAAACTATTGCACACACTTGAAAGCTATTGGAAAAAACAAATAGGCATCAATGGTATTGATGAAACTTTTTTCTGGTATCAAAATGAATTTCCGTCAACGGGTTTTAAACTATTATTTACCAGCAACCACGACGAAAATAGCCATAGTGGTAGCGAATACGAAAGATTGGGCGATGCCGCCAAAGCCTTTGCTGTACTCACTTGTACATGGGCAGGTATGCCTCTCATTTATAGCGGACAGGAAGCAGCTAACACCAAACGCATTAAATTTTTTGATAAAGATTTTATCGATTGGGAAGCCGGTTTTCCATTGCATGATTTTTATAAAAAATTATTAAATCTAAAAACTACCAACGCCGCTCTGCTTGGTGGTGATGCAGCAACATCAACTATTAGAGTTAGCACAGATTCCAACGATAAACTATTTGGTTTTTTGCGTACAAATGGCGATGCTGAAGTGCTGGTATTTTTGAATCTTTCAGCAGATTATTACTGGATGCATGTTACTGATGAAAGTGTAGCAGGATCCTTTAAAAATCTTTTCACAAACAAACCCAATGACATCACCAAAAATCGTTATTTCGAAATGCAACCTTGGGGATTTTATGTGTACCATAAGTAGATGTTTGATGTCCGATTTCTATGTCTGATTTTAGGTTTGTTGTTTATGTAGAGACGCCATGCTGGCGTCTGGCTCTAACAGATAAAATAGAAGATATATTGCAGGATTTTTGACGGGGTTTAATAGTAGCAATCATTCGAACGGAGCGTCGCCAATGTCGCTCAATAGAAGTGCATATGCCAGGCTAATAACATTACATTCAGGTAAAAAGAGCAACCATGGATAAACTTTCAATGGACGAACTGAACCGGAAAACGGTGGATGAATTTAAAACGGCTGAAAAATTTCCGGTGGTAGTGGTGCTGGATAATGTGCGGAGTATGCACAATGTGGGCAGTGTTTTTAGAACGGCTGATGGTTTTTTGCTGGAAGCCATCTACCTGTGCGGTTACACACCCAAACCGCCACACCGGGATATACAGAAAACGGCCTTGGGAGCCACCGAAACCGTACACTGGCAAGCTTTTGAAACCACGATGGATGCAATAAATCTGTTGCAACAAAACGGCTACAAACTACTGGCTATTGAACAAGCCAGGCATAGCATCATGTTGCATCAAATAAATTATTCGGCCAATGAAAAACTGGCCATTATTTTTGGCAATGAAGTGGAAGGTGTATCTCAAGACGTTATCGACCGTTGCGATGCCTGTATTGAAATACCACAGTTTGGTATGAAACATTCGCTAAATGTGAGTGTGGCTGCGGGGATTGTGCTGTATAAAATCATTGAACAACAACTTAAATAAGCCGTGAAAAAATTTGAATATCGGGTATTGGATGTGCCTACAGGAGGATGGTTTGGAGGAAAAGTGAATTTGAAAGAGTTGGCCATCAAATTAAATGAAGTGGGTAGGGAAGGGTGGGAGGTGGTAAATGCTACCGACACCAACATGTGGGAAGGTGCAAGTCGTGGCGTCATTATCATTTTAAAAAGAGAAATAACAACATAAAAAAAATACTGATGAGAAAACAAATAGCCGCCGCCAACTGGAAAATGAACCTGACCATTGATCAGGCAAACGATTTAATGCAGGGCCTGCTGGAGCAGCCTGTAAACATGAGTGAAAACAAAATAGCGGTACTTGGCGTGCCTTTTCCGTACCTGCTTGCAGTAAAGGAAAAACTTAAAGGCACACCTCATTTTTATGTGGCTGCTCAAAATTGCAGCAACAAAAAAAGTGGCGCCTACACCGGCGAAACATCGCTGGAAATGTTACAATCCATTGGTGTGGAATATGTGATCATCGGCCATAGCGAAAGGCGTGAATATTTTAATGAAAGCAATCAATTACTGGCCGAAAAACTGAACCTCGCTTTAGAGTATGGCCTTACGCCCATCTTCTGTTGTGGAGAAGCATTGGCCATACGAGAAGCCGGCACGCAGAACGAATATGTAGGTGTACAGTTGCAGGAAAGCCTGTTTCATTTAACAGCTGAACAATTGCAAAAAGTGGTAATTGCCTACGAACCCGTTTGGGCCATTGGCACAGGCAAAACCGCAAGCACCGAACAAGCACAGGAAATGCATGCCCACCTGCGTAAAGTATTGGCCGGCCAGTATGGCGAAGACGTAGCTAACTCCATTTCTATATTATACGGTGGCAGTGTAAAAGCAGCCAATGCCGCCGAAATATTTGGTGCCGCCGATGTAGATGGCGGACTGGTAGGTGGAGCAAGCCTTGTGGCTGCTGACTTTGGAGCGATTATAAATGGTTTAAAATAAGGTTTATAGTTTAGGGTTTATAGTTTAGGGTCTGTTTATTCACACTAAACTATAAACTTTAAACATCTAAACTCTCCACTTTCATCATCCCCGTAAATGAAATAGCTACCTTTTCGTGGTCATTAATTTTATCTATTTCTAATACTGTTGTGCCACGTTTTTCATCCCGGTGGTACATGGGTAAAAATTTGGCACCGAATACAAACTCGTTGGCTGTGTAAGAACTGCGGGCCACTACGGTATTGCTAAAGGTATCATCTAAGGCTTTTACAAAAACAAGCACTTCGGCACGGCCAGTTTGCAGTTCCTCTTTCGATAAACCGAAAAACGGGCTTTCTTCATCCACAGCATGCACCACTGTCCAGCTAAGGCTCATGGCATTTACCTTTTCCAGTTCCAGTTTTAAAGGGTAAAATTTATTGGTCATTTTGCCATCAATATCCACCATCAAAGCCAGACTTACTTTTACTTCAGCCTCAGTAAGGTGGTT
>JAYUTQ010000314.1:0-3509 GCA_043755055.1 Chitinophagaceae bacterium
CGGAGAGGGGTGCCTCACGGCTAGATTCATCATGGATTTCAGGCATGGGAATGTTAATTTAGAAAGTCATCTTTAAATAACTTAGTCTGGTTGACAGAAAAAAATTATTTGTATGGATGGGATTTTTTTAGCGGGTTACAACTCTTTTCTTCACCACTCTTTTTAACAACAAAGCTGCCAGTAAAAATACCGCCGAGCCAATTAAATTCATTCGAATGTCTTTTTGAGAATCGGGTATCAGCGTAAAAAATTCACGGTGCTGCAAGGTGTTTTGAAACCACTCATTAATAAAACCAATCGCATTGAAAAGAAGGATGCCTAACAGCAATCGCAACCAAAACGACCGCACATTAAATGGCGGCAATTTCAGCACCCTTGTGCTGATAAAACAAATCATCACACCAAATAAAATATGCTCCAGATTATTGAGCCAAAGTTCTACAAATGGCGAAAATTGATAATGCCGTGTACGCTCCCAAACTACAAAAATGAGGTACACCAAAAACAATGCATTGAACCATTTATAAGGCTCCAGTAAATATTGCTTTCGGCTGTTGAGGTATGTAACTGTAATCACCAATGCACCCCAATAATAGTAGAGCGCCGTTTTATGATTGATGAAAATAACAGCGAATACAATGGCAGCACAAAGCCAGAAAATTTTCAGATTCATTGCTTATTTATTAATGGCGGCCACGGCTTTATCCGCATCGTTGATATTAAATTTTTCGGCTACTACTGCACCATCCATAATTACCACTCCGGTATTGGCCCGCAGAAAAGTTTTCATCACAGTGCCATCGCAAATTAGGGTTTGCATAGAGCTACCGGCAATAATAATTGGGTTTTGCTCCGGCACATTGGTTACAAAAAATATAGGCATGTTTTTAGCCATGGCAGCCGTTTGTATTTGCAAATATTCCGGTGACCATTCCAGTATGGTTTTATCGGTCCAGTCTTTAGCAAAAAAGAGTACATACTTTCCTTTTTGAAACAATATCGCTTCCGTAGTATCCACGCCGGCAGGGGTTTTCAGCATAAAGTCGGTTATGGCCGGTGTTGCATTTCCTTTTCGTACCAGCGAATCTTCCCTCACCATATCGGTATAGGTTGCTTCATCAAAATCCTCAGGAAAATGAGCCACATCAAACTTCACCGGTTTGCCATCTTTTTTGTAAGTAAAATATGTAACAAAACTATCAGTTACGGCACCCAGCGGTGGCAACATCTGTTTCATTATATCCTTGCCTTTGGCATAGGGCAGGCAATCTTTCAGGGGCAAATGTTGCAGCACATAAAACATCATTAGCAAACAAGCGGCTGTTGAACCAATCAGCAAAATTCCATTCAGCATTTTGCCCAACAGCGGCTGTATTTGTTTGTATTTCAGGCAAAGCAAAACAATGAGTACCAGCAAAATAATATCCTTGGTAAACGATACGCCGGAAGTGATGGGAATGCAATCGCCAAAGCAACCGCAACTATGAAACTTACCGCTGAGGTACGCATAACCGGTAAGAAAAGTAAAGAATACAATCAGTAATAACAGCAGCCTTGTAACCAGTTTTGGCCGCCAGCCCAGCAGCAATGCCACACCTGCAAATATTTCAAAAGCAATCATCACCACAGAAACAGCCAGGCTAAATTTCGGTGCCCAATCCCAGTTCCATTTGGCAAAAAATTCGTTCATTTTATAGCTCAGTCCCAACGGATCTATTGCTTTTACCAATCCACTAAAAATGAACAGCACACCTACTAAGAAACGAACTAAATGAATTAGAATTTTCATTTTAATGGATAATTATTTAATTGATAATGGATAATGGCAAACTCACGGCTCACCATTCACGACTCACCACTAACTATTTCCCCGCCAGTATAATCGCAAACACTGCATAATTCATCATGTCCATATAGTTGGCATCCAGACCTTCGCTTATGATGGTTTTACCATCGTTGCGGATGATTTGTTTCATGCGGTACAGCTTTTGCAGAATCAGGTCCGTAAGCCCTTCCTGACTCATATCCCGCCAGGCTTCGCCGTAATCGTGGTTCTTACTTTGCATCAGCGATTTTGTAATAGCCACCTGTTCATCGTACAATTCCGAAACCGCTGCCACGGCCATTTCATCAATCGCATCCTTACCTAATTGCAACTGAATCAGCCCAATAACGCTGTAGTTAATAATGCCCCGAAATTCATCCATAATATCATCGGCTACCTTCTGTTGCCCACCTTCCTGAATGGTACGGATGCGTTTGGCCTTAATATAAATCTGATCAGTAATACTAATCGACCTAAGTACCCGCCAGCTTGTGCCGTAGTCGTTGCTTTTTTTAATAAAAATATCTTTACAGCCTTTTATTACGGCGTCGTATTGTTGGTTGGTGTTGGTCATTTTTTTAATTTTTTTATGAGCCGGAAGCCAGTACTACTATGAAGCGACATTGGCGTCGCATGGTACATCCCGTTTGTTGCGGGACTCTTGTACAGTATTACATTATTGGGCTTTTATCAGTTATTTTCGACCTTGTTTATTTAAACAACTCAAAAATAAGCCGAGCCCGAATGTACACCCTCAACTGCAAAGGAAAAATCCTCTCCATAGAAACGCCCATCGTAATGGGCATCATTAACATTACACCCGACAGTTTTTATGCCGGCAGCCGCCAACAAGCATTGGAAGATATTGTACAACAAGCCCAAAAAATGCTGGATGAAGGTGCTGCCATCCTCGATATTGGCGGCCAAAGCACCCGACCCGGCTCCGAACATGTAGGTGCAGATGAAGAAATAAAACGGGTAGTACCGGCCATCGCCGCCATTGTTCAACAATTTCCTAAAGCCATAATTTCGATAGATACTTACCATGCCACTGTAGCAAAGGCAGCCGTAGAAGCCGGTGCAGCAATGGTAAACGACGTAAGCGGCGGCATGATGGATGCAGACATGCTTGCCACCGTAGCCGCTCTTAAAGTACCTTATGTGTGTATGCACATGCTAGGCACACCCGCCACCATGCAGCATAGCCCTGTATACAAAGATGTAACCAAAGAAGTGCTGGATTTTTTTATAGAAAGAATAGACGCCTGCCGCCGTGCCGGAATCCACGATGTCATCGTCGACCCGGGCTTTGGTTTTGGCAAAACCATTGAGCACAATTTTACGTTACTCAAAAACTTATCCGTCTTTAAAATCCTGGGAAAGCCAATCCTACTGGGCATTAGCCGTAAATCTACCATTTACAAAACCCTTAGTGTAACCGCCAACGAAGCTTTAAATGGCACAACGGTTTTAAACACTGTTGGGCTTATACACGGGGCTTCAATTTTAAGAGTGCATGATGTAAAGGAAGCGGTGGAGGCGGTGAAGTTGTTCAATAATTTATAGTTCACCTTTTGTTTCGGGATAAACTAAAATTTGCCATTGTTGTCTGATAAGTTAACTTTGCCCGTGCCAATTGAAAGACAGGTAATAGCATATAAAAATTATTTTCTCGATTTTTATG
>JAYUTQ010000315.1:0-1592 GCA_043755055.1 Chitinophagaceae bacterium
CTTGGCCGCACTTTTACCAAAAGCAAAGTAGCATCCGAAAATGACAACCCATCATTAAGCCGGAGCCTTAACCCTTAATTAAAACAACAGCCCATTCCGGGCAAAAAAAATCAAACGATGAAAAAGACATTACTAGTATGGACAGCCATGCTGTTCGCTGGCTTTGCTATGGCCCAAACCGATAGCACCGCTACACCAAAAGACAAGGTAGACACCATCAGAATCGGTGGCATGATTATCATTAAAAAGAATGGCGATAACCGCTCCGATTCGGCAAGGGACAAGGACTTTAATATTGAATGGAACCGCCACCGCAAACGGAACAAAAACGTAGAAACCTACTACATGGTAATGGATTTTGGCTTTGCCAATTTTACCGACAAAACCAATTACGCCTCGGCCAATGCAAGAAGCTATGCCAGAGCCGTTCGCCCCGGCGAAGCACCATTTACGTCAAGCGATTTTAAGCTCCGCAACTTTAAATCGAACAACTTTAACCTGTGGTTTTTTATACAAAAACGCAACCTGATAAACCATGTGCTGAACCTTAAATATGGCCTTGGTATAGAAACCAATAATTACCATTGGGAGAACGACATCACTTTTGTAAAAGGCACACTGCCATATGTGTTCCGGGACAGTATTTCGTTTAGCAAAAACAAGCTGGCACTGGATTACATTACTGTACCGGTAATGCTCAATATCAATACCAATCCTAAAAAAAGCAAGTCGTTATCTATGAGTTTTGGAGCTAGTTTTGGCTACTTGTACAGCGGCCGTACCAAGCAAAAGAGCGACGAAAGGGGTAAACAAAAAGTGAAAAGTGCTTTCGATACAAAAGACTGGAAGATGAGTCTGGTAGGCGAATTGGGTATTGGTCCGTTAAAGCTCTATGGCAGCTATGTGCCTAAAAATATTTTTGACCGTGGACTCGATTTCAGGCCTTACAATATTGGTGTACGGTTAGGCGGATGGGATTAATTACATCAAAATAAAAACACAATGGGCCGCAGGGAAAAATTTCTTTGCGGCCCATTATTTTATAATACACGATGGTTACCCGTTGCAATTGGTGAATCCAAAATTATATTCGCTGCATGAAATTTATTCCTGCTGTTTGTTGGTTCATCATAACACTGGTGTTGCTTACATTACCCGGTTCGGCGTTCCCAAAACAATCGTGGCTGGATAATATGCAGTTAGATAAAATGGTGCATATCGGCCTGTTTTCAGTACTTGTTTTTTTGTTCTTTTTGCCTTTTGTAAAAACAAATATTACAGGTAAAAAAAAGAAACAAATACTAATATGGATTGCAATAGCCGGGCTTATCTATGGCATAGTGATGGAGTTTGTACAAAAATATTGGGTACCCAACCGCAGTTTTGATGTGTATGATATACTGGCCGATGGCGTAGGTTGTTTTTTACCAGTTTTCTTTTTCAACAAGATGGTAAAAACCTTTTCCGCAAATACAACTAAAAAAGCTCCAACACAAGTGCCGTTATAATACCAATTGTATTTACAATTTAGTCCAAACCACGAAGTGGTTCAATAATAATAGCCACGGGTGAAACCCGTGGTTAAAACGGGT
>JAYUTQ010000316.1:0-1586 GCA_043755055.1 Chitinophagaceae bacterium
CGAAAACAGGCTCTACAATATGTACCAGATGATTAGTATGAGTGAAGATGGTGGCAAAACTTTTAAAACCATTATTCCATATAGCGGTGTACACCCCGATCACCATGCATGGTGGATTCATCCTAACGACCCATCGTTTATTATTAACGGTAACGATGGCGGCATCGCTATCAGCAGAGACCGTGGCCGTAGCTGGCAGTTCGATGAAAAACTACCACTCGGTCAGTTTTACCATATTAATACAGATAACGATATTCCATATCATGTAATGGGTGGCCTGCAGGACAATGGCAGCTGGCATGGCCCGGCTTATTTATGGGCAGAGGGCGGCATACGCAACAGCGCCTGGCAAAGCGTAGGTGGCGGCGACGGTTTTGATGTAAGCCCCGACCCCGACGATAGCAAATGGGTGTACAGCATGAGCCAGGGCGGTAGCCTAGGCCGCACCAACCGCATTACCGGCGAAAGATGGAGCATACGCCCACCCGGCCCGGATATGGATACCCGGATGCGGTTTAACTGGAACGCAGCTTTTGCACAAGATCCGTTTGATAACAGCACTATTTACTATGGCAGCCAGTTTGTACACAAAAGCACCAGCAAGGGTACGCAGTGGAGCATTATATCACCCGACCTTACTACCGATAATAAAGAAAAACAAAAGCAAGATGAAAATGGCGGCCTTACCATCGACATTACCAATGCAGAAAATAACACCACCATACTTTGTATAGAGCCCTCTAAAAAAGAGAGGGATGTATTGTGGGTAGGTACAGATGATGGCCTTGTACAGCTTACAAGAGACGGTGGCAAAAGCTGGACCAAAGTAATTGCTAATATTAAAGGATTTCCTGCCGGGTGCTGGGTACAGCAAATACGTGCCAGCCGCTACAATGCAGGTGAGGCCTGGGTTGTAGCCAATCAATACCGCCTTGGCGATTTTGCCCCATACATTTACCGCACTACAGATTTTGGTAAAACATGGACCAGATTTGTAGACGAAAGCAAAGTAAAAGGCTATGCCCTTTGTATGATACAAGACCCCGTGCAGCCCAACCTTATTTTTGTAGGTACAGAGCAAGGGCTCTGGATAACGCTTGATGGCGGCACTACTTTTAAGCAATATAAAAATGGCTACCCAAGCGTAAGCACTTACGACCTTGCCATACAGGAAAGAGAAGCGGATCTGGTAATTGCTACTTTTGGCCGGGCCCTTTACATTTTAGATAATATTAATCCGTTGCGGAAAATGGCAGCTAACAATGGCAAGGCCATGACTGCCAAATTGGTGGCTTTCGAAAGCCCTACAGTTTATCAGGCAGAGTTTAACAGCCCTGCCGGTATTGAGTACAGCACCTATGGTTTGTACGAAGCCGATAACAAAAGAAGCGGTGCACCCATTTCGTTTTTCATTAAACCAAAAGAAAAAACCGATACGGCTAAGGGCGGTAAAATGGATAGTGTAACCGTAAAAATTTACAACGCTGCCAACGAACAGATTCGCAGTTTCAAAGCGAAAGCCGACACCGGTTTTAATACCATTTATTGGGGTTATGAAACCAAAGGTATTCGACAGCCGGGCAGCC
>JAYUTQ010000317.1:0-1586 GCA_043755055.1 Chitinophagaceae bacterium
CACATTTTGCCAACGTTTATCTGAAAAATTTAAGATACAGATGGCTTTAAAGGAAACATTCCAAGGGCATCCAGCTTATCGGTAAACAACGGATACTGATGCTGATGTTCCAGCACATCTACCTGATGGCCTGCATCAGCCAATGCATTTTTTAGTGCTTGTAATGATTTCAAACAAAATAGAACCTGTTAACCAACAGGCAGGTTTAATAAAAACTAATTTTCTATGTTGACACCTAATTCCTAATCCCTAATTCCTAATCCCTTACATGGCTATTTCTTTTACTTTGTTCATCATCTGTACACCGTGTACCAATGCGGCGCCACCTTTAATAGATGCGGCCACATGCACCGCTTCCATCATCTGAGATTCGCTCCATCCTTTTTCGTAGGCATCGCTGCTGTAAGCGTCAATACAATAAGGGCATTGCACAGCGTGGGCTACAGCAAGGGCTATCAGCGATTTTTCTTTGGCGCTTAATGTACCGTCTTTAAACACTTCGCCATACCAGGCAAAAAATTTGTCGGCCATGTCTTTTTGGTATTCGCCAATGGCGCCAAATTTTCCAAGATCCGCTGCATTGTAATAATGATTCGTCATAGTGGGTCGATTTTAGTGGTAAATAAGCATACAATTTATGCCTGACAATTTTTATTAACAAAGTTTTTTAAAACAGTTGTGCTGTAATACTTTTCGAAACGCAAATTAAATGACCGGGGAACATTTTTCAATGACGAAATGTACGGCGTAGCTAAAGTTGTAGTTTTAACGCCTAATTATTTTCAAAGATTACATTATGGAAAACATGCTGAAAAAAGTAGCCGAAGCGGCTGATTTTTTAAAATTGAAAGGATTTACAGATGCAAAGGCAGGTATTGTTTTAGGTACAGGCCTCGGTTCGTTTATTCAATTAATGGAAGTGGAACAGGCCATTCCTTATGCAGATATTCCGCATTTTCCGGTTGCAACGGTCGAGTTTCATAAAGGGCAGCTTTTGATTGGAATGGTAGGTACAACAAAGGTTATAGCCATGCAGGGCCGCTTTCATTACTACGAAGGGTACAGCATGCAGCAAATTACTTTTCCGGTACGGGTAATGAAGGAATTGGGTGTACAGCACCTATTGTTAAGCAATGCCGCCGGTGGCATGAATCCGGATTATAAAAAAGGCGACCTTATTTTAATAGATGACCATATCAATCAACAGCCCGAAAATCCGCTTCGTGGTTTAAACGATGCTGCATTTGGTAACCGCTTTGTGGATATGAGCCAGCCATACAATGCCCATCTGAACCAGCTATTAGCCGAAGTAGCTACAGAAATGAATGTGGATTTAAAGAGAGGCGTGTATGTGGCAGTGCCCGGTCCTAACCTTGAAACAAGAGCCGAATACCGCCACTTAAGGAGCATTGGTGCCGATATGGTAGGCATGAGTACAGTGCCGGAAGTGATTGTGGCCAATCATATTGGTCTTGCATGTGCTGCTGTAAGTGTTATCACCGACGAATGTGATCCTAATAATTTACAAGCAGTAGACATAGCCGAAATTATTGCGGTGGCTGGCAAAGCCGATGGTAAACTGAGTA
>JAYUTQ010000318.1:0-3487 GCA_043755055.1 Chitinophagaceae bacterium
AAGATTGGTGAAACAAATTTTTGAAAAAAAAATCTGCATACAAAGTGACTACTAATATGCAACCCCCCTATCGTTAAACAATTTTGATTTATTGCTGCGTTTTTTACCTTCTAAACTTAATTGATGGTGGAAAAAATCTCAGGAAGTACATAGCTCATAGACTGTAATAGCTTTTACAAACGGCAAACAAGGCATCTTTCATTCACCTAAATTCGCATTTCACAATTTAATTATGAAGTTTACTAGCCTTAGCACCAAAAAGCGGTACAGCCATTTACTCCTCCCTTTTGCCCTATACCTTTTACCTTTTACCTGTTTCTGCCAATCACCTAAAACTTATACCTCTTCGGAAATTTTGCTGCAGCTTAAAAAGCTGAAAGTACTGGGCAGTGTATTATATATAGCGGCCCACCCCGATGATGAGAACAATACATTACTTCCATATTTGGCTAAAGAAAAATTGTACCGAACAGCTTACCTAAGCCTTACCCGTGGCGATGGCGGCCAAAACCTAATAGGCGATGAACAAGGCATAGAGCTTGGCCTGATGCGTACACAGGAACTTTTAGCAGCCCGGCGTGTGGATGGTGCAGAACAATATTTTACCCGTGCCTACGAATTTGGCTACAGCAAAAGCACGGAGGAGGCCTTGCGTATATGGGACAGGGAAAAAATATTGAGTGATGCCGTTTGGGTTATCCGAAAGTACCAACCTGATATTATCATCAATCGTTTTCCGCCGGATAACAGGGCAGGTCATGGCCATCATTCGGCCTCCGCTGTTATTGGTGCCGAAGCGTATGCCGCTGCTGCCGACCCCACTAGGTTTCCGGAACAGTTTAAATATGGCGTAAAGCCATGGAAAGCTAAAAGATTGCTTTGGAATTCTTTCAATTTTGGTGGCAACAATACTACAAGCGAAGACCAGTTTAAAATAGACATTGGGGGCTACAATGCCTTATTGGGTAAAAGTTATGGCGAACTCGGCGCCGAAGCCCGTACCATGCACAAGTGCCAGGGCGAAGGCCGGCCAAGAAGGCGTGGACCATCCATTGAATATTTTTCTACCCTTGATGGAACAACGCCCAAAAATACGCTGATGGATGATGTGGAAATAGGCTGGAAAAGGATAGCAGGCGGAGAAAAAATACAACCGATGATTGATGCCATTATCAGTAATTATAAAATGGAGCAGCCGGAATTATCGGTTCTGGCTTTGGTAAAAATGTATCAGGCCATAAAAGCATTACCTGCCGATAGCTGGACTGCCACCAAACTTCAGGAAACACAGGATATGATAGAAGCTTGTAGTGCATTGTTTGCAGAAGCCACCAGCAATCAGGCTAGTGTGGTGCAGGGCGACAGTTTAAAAATGAGCTTCTTTTTAAATAAACGAACGGCAGTAAATGCTACCATCAAAAGCCTGAAATTGGAGACATTAGATTCTAATTTTACAGCCGCCATTGGAATCAATCAAAATGTTGTAATTAATAAAACCATTCCTGTGGCAGCAGATAAAAAAATATCGCAGCCTTATTGGCTTGAAAACCCAATGGTGGATGGCATTTTTGTGGTAAACGACCAATTGCTAATTGGTAAAGCTGAGAATGATCCTTCATTTGAAACTACTATTACAGTAAATATTGAAGGCGAAGATTTTATAATTAAAAGACCGGTACAGTACAAATTTACCGACCCTACAAAAGGGGATGTGTACCAGCCAATACCGGTATTGCCGAAGCTGGAAATCAATTATGTAAAAGATAATTATGTATCAATAAACGGCGCTTCTGTAAAAGCACCTGTTCATTTAAAAAGCAATGCTGTTGATGGTGCTACTTATGCTATCAATCAACATTTTTCCCCTTCGTGGAAAAATGATAAATCAACCATTAATTACCAATCAAAAGGAAATACTGAAAGTTATGCAACAAGTATTTTTTCGCCAAAGGCAAAAGAAACCAACACCACCGAAGAAATAAAATTAGCAGACGTAACTGGCAAATACAATAGCCATACCAAAACCATACGATACGATCATATACCTACGCTCACTTATTTTGCTGTAGCCAAAGCCAATTTGGTAAAAGTAGATCTGAAAACAGTTGGTAAAAAAATTGGCTACATTAATGGAGCAGGAGATAAAGTACACGAAGCTTTGGAAGCTATGGGCTATGAAGTAAAAACCCTAGAAGAAGCAGATGTGAACGATGAGTACCTGAAACAATTTGATGCCATTGTAGTAGGCATACGTGCCTATAATGTGTATGAATGGCTCACCAATAAAAACGATATTATGAACCGTTATGTAGAAAATGGCGGCAACCTAATTGTACAATATTTAAAAAGTAACGAAGTGGGCTTAAAACGTGTAAAGGTAGGCCCATACCCGTTTGTAGCTTCCCGTAGCAGGGTTACTGAAGAGGATGCAAAAGTGAATTTTCTGTTGCCCCTACACCCGGCTTTGACTTATCCAAATAAGATAACTGAAAAAGATTTTGAAGGCTGGGTGCAGGAACGCAGCACTTACCATGCCGAGCAGTTAGATAGTCATTTTGAAACGCCATTGGGGATGAACGATACCGGTGAAAAAGAAAGCAACGGAAGCCTTGCCATAGCTAAATACGGCAAAGGAAATTTTGTGTACTGCAGTTTGGTATTTTTCCGTCAGTTACCAGCCGGTGTGCCCGGAGCATACCGAATGATGGCTAATTTAATAGCATTGCCAAAGGGTGGTAAATAGTTAATTGGTTGATAGGTTAATTAGTTGATCCGTAAAGACAGACTTACAGATATCAAATCATACATCACAAATCATAAATCTGAAATCAGGTAATGTTTAACCCAACAAGAGCACAAGTTGCATTTTTTATAGCGGTAGTAGTGGGGCTAATTGTGGGCAAACTCATTAAGAATTTTAAGATTGGTTTTGCCATTGCCCTGGTATTAGGCTTACTGCTGGCATTTGGTAATCGTAATAAAAAGTAAAGAATCAAGGTTCAAGAATCAAGGTTCAAGAATCATGGCTCAGGAAAAATTAAGTCTCAAGAACCACAATAACAATTGATAACAGGTTTTTTTAAAAGTATATCCTTAAAAATAGAAGCAGTTAAATACCTGAAATTCATAAACAACATTTCGGAGAGGCACCCCTCTCCAAACTTAATGGCAACAGCTTCCCTTCTCCATTTGGAGAAGGTGCCTGAAAGGCGGATGAGGCAGAGAGGAGCAGGGGGTGAGGCTCCACTTAGTACTAAAACAATTATGCAATTCAGACCGTAAAGCCAAATAAAAAACCCATGAACAATTCCAAATTTAAATGGAACATCCTGTATGCCACCGTACTCATTGTGCTGGTAGCGGAAGTGTTCTTTTTTATCTGGCTTACAAATCGGTTTAAATAAAAAAAGTAATAGGTCGGGCAAATCATCAATAGGTTAGTTAACCACTGACCAATCAACCAATTAACTATTGAACCAATAAACCA
>JAYUTQ010000319.1:0-7955 GCA_043755055.1 Chitinophagaceae bacterium
TGATAATGTGGTAAAAACCCTGAACGGCACCGAGCAAGTTAGTACCAATGCTTTAGAAGGCATGAAAGTAGTAGATATTATAGAAAGAATTTATCAACAAAGAAAACCCTAAAAAACACTTTTTAAAAATGGAAAAGGAGTATTTTGCCCACCCAACAGCGGTAATAGACCAAGGAGCACAGATAGGAAAAGGAACTAAAATCTGGCATTTTTGCCACATTATGCCCAAAGCAATTATTGGTGAGCGTTGTAGCTTTGGCCAAAACATTGTGGTGGCCGATGGTGCAGTAATTGGTAATAATTTTAAAGTACAGGCCAATGTGCTTATTTGTGCCGAAGTATATATTGCCGACGATGTTTTTTGTGGTCCCGGTGTTACGTTTACCAACATTACCAACCCACGTAGTGCGGTAGTTCGGCGTGGCCAGTATTTAAAAACGCATGTAGGCAAGGGAGCTTCTATAGGTGCCAATGTTACAGTAGTATGTGGTCACGATATTGGTAAATTTTCTTTTTTAGGCGCCGGTGCAGTTATTACCAAACACGTACCCGATTATGCTTTGGTTGTAGGTAATCCTGCCAGGCAGCTTGGATGGATGAGCGAATATGGTCATCGTCTGAATTTCGACAATAAAAATG
Source organism: Chitinophagaceae bacterium (assembly GCA_043755055.1). Lineage (GTDB taxonomy): Bacteria > Bacteroidota > Bacteroidia > Chitinophagales > Chitinophagaceae > JAZKFT01. The sequence goes on from JAYUTQ010000319.1 coordinate 640, forward strand.
AAGCTACCTGCCCCGAAAGTGGTGAAAAGTATAAGCTGGAAGATGGTAAAGTTTCAAAAATGGAAGCAGCAGCTTAAATTTTGTTACTGTCATCATTGTATCACATTCAACGTAGTATCTGAAGGCACGAACACAATTTATATGAATGAAACGGGAAAAGTAATTTGGATCATTAACCAGTTTGCCGGCACACCAGAGTCTGGCTGGGGCGAAAGGCATTATTATTTAGGACAGTATTGGAAAAAAATGGGTTATCAGGTAAAGATTATTTCCGGATCTTTTAATCACGTATTTAATAAATTTCCTGAAACAAACGGTCGTTACACTATTGAAGAATTAGATGGTATTACCTTTTGTTGGGTAAAATCGCCTACTTACAGGCCTCTTAGCCTAATGCGGTTCTGGAGCATGCTCATTTTTGCATTTCGTATTTATCAGTTGCCTGTAGATAAGTTAAAGAACCCCGATATTATCATAGTATCTTCCATGCCTATTTTTCCAATAATCCCGGCCTTTCGATTAAAGAAAAAATTGAAGGCAAAAATGCTCATGTTTGAAGTAAGGGATTTATGGCCACTTACGCCCCGTTACCTGGGTGGTTACCGTTCCTGGAACCCGATGATTGTAATGCTTAAATGGTTCGAAAAATATGCATACAAACATTCTGATTCAATCGTTACGCTGATGCCTAATCCGCATCATTATATAAATACCATATCAGGCAATCCTAAAAAATTATTTCATATACCAAACGGTATTAATCAGGAAGTACTGCAGACAGAAGTGGTAAAGCAGGAAGTTATAGACTCAATACCATCCGATAAATTCATAGTGGGCTATGCTGGTACACTTGGTCTGGCAAACGCTATGGAGTATTTTATAGAAGCTGCAAGATTGCTGGAAGATCAGCCTGAAATTTACTTCGTAATTATTGGCGATGGCTACTTAAGAAGTACGCTAATTGAGCAGGCCAGGGGACTTGGTAATATTAAGTTTCTGGAAAAAGTGCCCCGCAAACAGGTTCAAAGCATCATTAAAAAATTCGATGTAGGATTTATATCAAGTCGAAACCTTTCGCTGTATTGCTATGGTGGAGCTGCCAATAAATTTTTCGATTATATGCTGGCTTCCAAGCCTATTTTGGCTTCCTATGTAGAAAACAACGACCCCATAAAGTTGTGTGGTTGTGGGTTGAGGGTTTCTCCGGAAGATCCCAATGCCATAAAAAAAGGTGTGCTACGTTTGTTTCATATGACACCTCAGCAAAGGGATGAAATTGGCGCAAAGGGCAATGACTATCTTTTACAAAAACACGACATCAGCATATTGGCTTCTCAGTTTGTAGATATTTTTCAGGGTAAAGCGGCATTTTCTAAAGTATAATGCTACGGTTATTAAAACCGCACTATAAAAAATTTGCAACATCGCTTTTTAAAAAAATCTCATGGCTTCTACATATTTACTTACAGGTGCCGCTGGTTTTTTAGGTAAATACATTGATGCCTATTTATCATCTTCCGGTCATAATATTATTCGTGTAGGTCGGTCAGCTTCCAGTAATATTATCTGCAATCTTGCTACGTCTTTACCTGAAATAAAAAGCAAGGTGGATGTGGTGGTACATGCAGCCGGCAAGGCCCATATTGTTCCCAAAACAGAAGCTGAGAAAAAAGACTTTTTTGATGTAAACCTTAACGGTACCATTAATTTGTGTAAAGGTTTGGAAGCTTTGGATGTAAAGCCACAGTCTTTTGTTTTTATCAGTACAGTAGCTGTTTACGGTGTGGATGCCGGGGAAAATATTAACGAACAACATCCGCTTAACGGCAGCACACCCTATGCTAAGAGTAAAATTGCAGCCGAAGATTTTCTAAAAAACTGGTGTAAAAAAAACAATGTTCTTTTAGCTGTTCTCCGCCTGCCACTTATTGCTGGCAGTAATCCTCCGGGAAATCTCGGTGCTATGATTAACGGTTTAAAAAGTGGAAAGTATTTTAATATAAATGGAGGCCTTGCCAAAAAATCGGTGGTTATGGCTACAGATGTTGCAAAGTGGATACCGGCTATTGCAGCCAAAGGCGGCACATATAATTTAACCGATGGTTATAATCCATCCTTTGCAGAACTGGCTGCGGTTATAGCAAAACAGTTGGGTAAATCATCACCCAAAAATATACCCGGCTGGCTGGCCACACTTATAGCCATGGCAGGTAATTTATTAGGCAATAAGGCCCCTATAAATACAGACAAACTACAAAAAATTACTGCTACCCTTACCTTTAACGATAACCATTCCCGTAATAGTTTTGCCTGGAAACCCCAACCGGTACTGGAAGCTTTTACAATTGTGTAACCTATGTGGCACCTCATTATTTTCATTGTGCTTTTTGCTACCGAGCTTCTATATTTTAGAATTGCAGACAATTTTAATATTATAGACAAGCCCAACGAAAGGAGCAGCCACAAAAGCATAACCTTACGTGGTGGCGGCATTATTTTTTCGCTGGGTGTACTTGCGTTTTTTGTCTCCAATCAGTTTCAGTATTCTTTTTTTATGCTGGGCCTTGCAGCTATTACCATCATCAGTTTTGCTGATGATATAAAGCCACAAAGCAATAAGATGAGGGTCTTTATACATTTTGCGGCGGTAGCTTTATTAATGCATGAGCTTAACTTGTTTGGATACGATTGGTATTGGTGGCTATTGGCTTTTGTGCTCTGCATAGGTATTATTAATGCCTATAATTTTATGGATGGCATCAATGGTATTACCACAACTTATTCGTTTACCGTACTGGTAGCATTGTACATTCTCAATCTTGAAATGCAGGTGTTTAACAACAACCTTGTAATTTGCCTTGCACTTGCTAATCTTGTTTTTTCTTTTTTTAATGTTAGAAAGAAAGCCAAATGCTTTGCCGGCGATGTTGGTAGTGTAAGCATGGCTTATAGCCTGTTATTTTTAGTAACCTGTGTTATCCATAATGCCGGTGCTATCTTTTTCATTCTACTGTTTGCCGTGTATGGTGTGGATACGGTGCTAACCATCATCCACCGGCTTAGCAAAGGCGAAAATATTTTTAAAGCCCACCGCCAACATTTGTATCAATATTTAGCCAACGAAAAAAAATGGCCACACTTGTGGGTTAGCGGGGTCTACATGCTGGTTCAGGCTATAGTAAGTACGGGTGTAATCTTATTATGGAAAAAAGATGTTGGTACCCAATGGCTGTATGCTACGGTGGTGCTGGTTTTACTGGCGGTTGTGCATATTTTTATGAAATCAAAAATTATGAGAGAAATGAAAAAACCAACTGCTCTCACAGTTGGTTAAACAGTTTTTCTTGTCTTTTTACAAATCAAACTTTATCCCTTGTGCCAAGGGTAAACTATCACTATAATTAATCGTATTGGTTTGCCTGCGCATATACACTTTCCAGGCATCGCTGCCACTTTCTCTGCCGCCGCCGGTTTCTTTTTCGCCACCAAAGGCACCGCCTATTTCGGCTCCACTAGTACCAATATTTACATTGGCTATACCACAATCGCTACCGGCTTGGCTTAAAAATTTTTCAGCCTCTCTCATATTCAGCGTCATAATTGCGGAGGATAGGCCTTGCGGTACGCCGTTTTGCAACGCAATGGCTTCATCAAGGGTTTTGTATTTGATCAGATACAAAATGGGTGCAAAGGTTTCATGCTGCACGATTTGGTAATGGTTTTCCACCTCGGCAATGCACGGTTTTACATAACAGCCGCTTTTAAAGCCATCCACCACACCGCCTTCTACAGCAAAATGGCCTCCTTCGGCTCTACAGGCCTCGATAGATTGTAAGTACAAGGCTACGGCATCAGTGTCTATCAATGGCCCCACATGGTTGTGCTGATCCAGCGGGTCGCCGATGCGGAGTTGGCCATACGCTTTTACCAGTTTGGCCTTAAAAGCCTCGTACACATCTTCGTGAATAATCAATCTGCGGGTACTTGTGCATCGCTGTCCGGCTGTGCCTACGGCTCCAAATACGGCACCAATAAGACTCATATCCAGGTCGGCATTTTTCGAAATAATGATGGCATTGTTGCCACCCAGCTCCAGCAAGCTCCGGCCAAGCCGACCGCCAACAGCCGCACCCACAGCTTTCCCCATCCGGGTACTTCCTGTGGCACTAATCAGTGGAATTCGGGTGTCGTTGCTCAGCCATTCGCCTACTTCACGGCCGCCTTGTATCAGGCAGCAAACGCCTTCCGGAACGTTGTTTGCTTTAAAAACTGCTGCAATTATTTTTTGGCAGGCAATACCGCATAAAGGTGTTTTTTCACTCGGCTTCCAAATGGTAACATCGCCGCAAACCCAACTCAGTGCTGTGTTCCATGCCCATACTGCTACAGGAAAATTGAATGCCGATATAATACCTACAATGCCCAAAGGATGGTACTGTTCGTACATACGGTGGCCGGGTCTTTCGCTGTGCATGGTAAGGCCGTAAAGCTGTCTTGAAAGACCTACGGCAAAATCGCAGATATCTATCATTTCCTGCACTTCGCCATAACCTTCCTGCAGGCTTTTACCCATTTCGTAGCTTACCAATTTGCCAAGTGGCTCTTTGTATTGGCGTAGGGCTTCGCCAAATTGCCTAACTACTTCGCCACGTTTTGGTGCAGGCCAAAGCCGCCACTCGGCAAATGCTTTTTGAGCAGTGGTGATTGCAGCATCATAATCATTGCGGCTTGCACTACGCACGGTTCCTATTAACTTTCCATCTACCGGACTGTAGGAATGGATATGTGGTTGCCCACCTTCGGCCCAATGATTGCCTGTGGATATGCCGGGATTCAATGTTTCTATTTGTAATGCGGATAAGAATTCCATGTGTCATTTTGGTTTTACCGTAAATGTAGGTTAAAGCAGCAATTGGGTAATGCCAATGAATGGTACAAATATCATCATCAAAAAAAATGATTAGTTATTGCCCATCTTTTTACCGGCTCGTATAAAAAATTTTACGACCGGGAAGTTAATTTTTCAAAGTAAAATAGAAGCCTAGGTTTTAGCATTTGCGGCTATATGCAGCGCAAAAGCAGCCATTGCAGTATCCTTTAGCAAACTAATTAATGCTACATGACGGTTCTCTTCGCTGCTGCCATTTAAAAAGTTGGGCAGGTGTATGCTCAACACAAAAATGAGCAGTAATGCCGCTAACAGATAGCCAGCCAGTTTTACTTTTTTATTGATTAAAAAAGCAATAGCTGCAAGTATAAATGCAGCACCGGGAATGTACACCCAAATATTACCCGTTGGCAAAAAGGATGGTAGATAGCCAACAAGATTGTGCGGAAATTTAAAGTGATAAATGCCAAACACAATCATAACAATGGCAAGCAATGAGATCGAAATTCGGGAAATAGTATGTTCGTTCATGACAAGGTGTTTTATTTCACCTTTAAGTTAGACAATTATTTATCTAGAAAACGAATGTTTTTAGATACTTGTACAAAAAATGTGATTGGTGGAACAGCACAGTTTGTCATGACTATTAATTAAAGAAGTAAGAAACCATACTAAATAGAAATTTCATTTTCGCTGAAAGTAATGCCTTTCTGTTGTAGTTCTTCAAGTACGGGTTCGTAAATTTCTTTTACAATAGGGATGTGTAAACCAGTTAATTGTATAGTTCCGTTAAGTATCAGTTTTGCAGCAATACCCAATGGCAATCCCACTGTTTTGGCCATGGCTGTGCGTAGGCTGTTTTCACCCTTAACCACCAACGAACTTACAACAGCAAATTCATCATTATCAATGGCATAATCTATTTCATGCACCATTACTACCATGTCCTTATCGTGTGGTTGCAGCACTAATTTTTCTTCCAGTATATATTGTAAAATGGCGGCCGAACTTGTTCTGTTTTCGGGCAATGGGTTCTCATCAAAAAGCCCTAACCAGGTAAACATTTCAGTAATTTCTTTTTGAGTATCTACTTCTATTTCAATACTGCTAGCCACACTTAATTTTTTATTAAACCATTCGCTTACTGTTTTACAGTTTTTAATAATGTTCCAATCATTGTCGCTTGTTATTTCTATTTGTACCAGAACAGACCATGCCCTGCAAAAAGCCGGATGCCGTAAAGTGGTACGAATAAATGTGGCAGCTTCTTCCAGTTTGTACACCTCTATATAACTTAACGAATCCCTGTTGGGATACCAGGCAAGGCTGCCGATTCCATCCACATCTATTTCATCACAGTCGGTAAAAACTTCGTTGTAAGATATTTGTTCCACTTCTTCCCAAACACGGTACACAGACCCTGTACTGCCTGCCGTTACTACGTTTCGGGGGTTCCAGCTTATTTTGTAATGCCATGGATTGTTATCGCTTTCGGGTGCTACCAAGCCGCCGCAATGAGATTTGAATGATGTAATGGTGCCACCTTTTTGTTTAATACCATGAATTATTTTCATGGCACTCATGTGGTCGATGCCTGGGTCGAGCCCCATTTCGCAAAGAAATAATATGCCTTTTTTTTCTATTTCGTTAGAAAGGTTTTTTAGCTGATCATCTACATAAGAAGCGGTAAGTAAATTTTTACTTAAAGCCAGGCAACTTTGTGCTATTAAAAAATGCAGGGCAGGCGGCATAAGAGAGATGACAATATCCGACCTGCCAATTAATGCTTCTCTTTCTATTGTATTGAGAATATCCACAGCTAATGCTGTGGTACAAACCGCACTGTTTGTTTTAGCTTCAATTACAGCCACATTAATGTCGGCAATTGTTATATGCCAGTTTTCTGTAATGGCATTCTCTATCAAATAATCAATAAGACAAGTAGATGATTTACCTGCACCAAACAGTAGGATTTGTTTCATTTTTTGTCTGAATATTAATTAAAAAATATTGCCGTTATTGCAAGGGTTCTTGCCAGTGGCAATCTACAGAAGAATGATAGTTAGATTGTATTCAAATGCAACTTACAAAACGAAATTTCGGGGATTGCCACGTCGGGCAGGAACCCTCCTTATAATGACGGTATGGGTGTCTTTTACCCTTTCAATTTTTCCACCAAATCTATATACTGCTGCATGGCTGCTTCTTTAGCGGTGCCTTTTAATTCGGCCCAGGCGTTGTGTTTGGCTTTGGCCACAAAATCAAAAGGGTTGGTAGGGCCATCGCCTTCTGCATCACCTTCATTGCCTTGTTTGTACAAAGCATATAACTGCAATAAAGTTTCATTAGATGGCTTTTCGATTAGGTTTTTACTATCGGCAGCGGCTTGCTGAAATTGTTCAGGCAGGGTCATGGTAATTTTTTTTGA
>JAYUTQ010000320.1:0-1576 GCA_043755055.1 Chitinophagaceae bacterium
GGTTGGTAAGGGCCACCAATACGTTATCATCTTTATGTACTTTTAATACTCGCTGCTGCATAGTAAATCGACTATTTTTAAAGGGTTGCTTTTTCAAACGCTACAATAATACCTTGTTCTATCATTGATTGCAACTTAAAGGCAATTGTTTCTGCAAAACCCGGTAACGCGTTTAAATCGCTGCCCCAAAGTGAATGGTTTGCCAGTATAGATTCCACCACTTCGGCAGGATTTTCTTTCTTCCATTCCTGATAAAAGAATGGCGCTTCATCGTCGGTTATCTGGTACTCAGCTCCGTTAGCCGTGCCGTAATATTTGCCGCCTTCTGTTCTTGTTGCTTTCATAAAAAGCAGGTAGGCTGCAAAACCGGTGCTCATATTTTCCGGCACGGTTCCCTTTTGTTCAATATAGTTTTTAATTAGTGGCAATACCCGCATTTTTAATTTAGACGTGTACTGCATGGTGATGCTAAGCCAGAAATGTTCAATGTTTGGATTGCGAAACCTGTCCAGCACTTTTTGGCCAAATGTAGCAGTCACTTCTTTATCTATTTCGTACGGAATGGCAGGTGCAATTTCTTCCAGCATCAGGGTCTCTACAAAGCTGGTCATGGCTGCATCATCCAAAGCTAATTTTACAGTTGAAAACCCTTTTAAAAAAGCCAGTCCGCAACTTAATGTATGGGTGCCGTTGAGCATCCTTAGTTTCAGTTCCTTTTGTAGCGTCATGTCGTTGGTAATTACCACGCCATCATCGGCCTTCGCAAAAATTAGTATGTTTTTTATTGGTTCGCCACCTTCAATTGCCCACAGGCGATATACTTCACTCATGATAATTAAATCATCTGTATAGCCAAGTTCTTCGGTAGCTTTTTCTAAGGCCGCACCATTCGGTTTGCCCGGCACAATGCGGTCTACCAGTGTATTACAGAAGGTGTTACTTGTTTCCAGCCATGAAATAAAGTTATCTTCAAGGCCATTAAGATGTGCCAGTTCAAAAACGATTCCTTCTAATTTTTTACCATTATCAGTCACCAATTCTGTAGGTAAAATAACCATGCCACCTTCAGCACTGCCATTAAATGCTTTAAAACGTTCATATAAAAAAGCCAGCAATTTTCCCGGAAAAGAAACCGGTGGGTGGTTACGAATATCTTCATGTAGTAACTGAATTCCTACTTCGGTAGTATTGGAAATTACAATTTGCATAAAAGGATTATGGGCACATTCCAGCACTCTTGCCCACTCCGTTTTAGCACTCAGCACCCTGCTGATAGCTGCACTAACTATATTTTCCGAAACTTCAGTTCCATTCTTAATACCTCTTACACAAATAGTGTACAGGCTATCCTGTTTTTCAAAGGCTGCAGCATCTCCGCCATCGGTTGATTTTACTACAACAATTCTGCCATTGAAAATACCTTGTCTGTTAGCCTTGTCAATAAAATAATCGGGCAGGCCACGAAGCAATACACCTGTACCAAACTGCAATACTTTTTCCGGCAATTCAAATATCGTATCCTCCGGAAAAGACAGCATTTTTTTATTTAGTTCCGGTAAAATTTTTTTTGATAACT
>JAYUTQ010000321.1:0-7927 GCA_043755055.1 Chitinophagaceae bacterium
TAGAGTTTTTGTTTGAGTTATACGATAAATACACTGCTGGATTATTTGTTCAGGAAAAAAAGAAGAAAATTAAAACGACCCCTGTAACGACCCCCGAAAAAGAAAAAGCCTCATAAGTTATGGACTTATAAGGCTTTGTTCATGTTAAAAGTGCCCACGAAAGGAATCGAACCTTCACATCCTTGCGAATGGCAGATTTTGAGTCTGCTGCGTCTACCAATTCCGCCACATGGGCAGCACATTGAATTGGGGCTACAATATTAGGCTGCAATGCCAAACCATCCAAATTGTTTTTTACCAGCCACGAATTACACCAATGGACACGAATGAAAAATAGTAGTAGAAAAACAATTCGTGTCCATTCGTGTAATTCGTGGCAACAATTTTAAAGCGTAAGCAAACTACAGCCACGTACATCGCTGTTATCTATCCGGCCAAGTATTTCAAAACTGCCATCAGCATATACTTTGCCCAAATCTTCGGTAGCTATAAAACTGCAACTGTACATATTGGCAAGGTCCATAATGCACAAGGCACCGGTGCCACTTTCTTTTATCAGCAGCGGGTCATCTTCTGCCCTCACCATCACTTTCATCCATGGCGGACATTTAAACAATCCATTGCCACTGCTATACGCCTGGCTTAAAAGCTCCGTCATGCCATATTCCGAATGGATGGCCGGCAATTGAAAAGCCTGTTTCAGTTCCTGCTGCACTTCCATTCTTGTCATTTCTTTTTTACGCCCTTTCATGCCGCCGGTTTCCAGTATGGTAGTGTGGTGTAGCGGCATAGGGCATTGTGCGGCAAAGTCTAGCAGGGCATAGGTTACACCAATCAGCCATGTTTTTTTTCCGGCCGCTTCCCGCCTTTTTAAAACGGATTGCAGCTTTGCAAAATCGTAGAGGTAGAGGCCGCTGTCTTCGTTATTACTTGCCTTAATTAGTTCCTCGGTCATCATAACAAGGCTGCTGCCTTGCCGCTCCAGGTAAGATGGTAATAAGCCAATAATAGCCCAATCGGAGGGTGCTCCATAAAATAACCTGAATGCTGCCGTAAAACTTTTTTTGTACCAATCTGTTTTAGCAACGTAGTGGCTACTGCTTTGCACTCCCGTAGTACCGCTGCTTGTAAAAATTATTTCGGCCTCAGTATCAGAAACGATTAGTTGGTGCGTTTTGTAAAATGAAATCGGAATAAAAACAGGTTGGTTTAATATTGCATTTTTATTAACGGCATTCACCCATTTTTGATAAACCGGATTGTGTAGATATTGAAATGTAAAAATGCTTTGGGCCGTACCGGAAAAATTTGATTCAGCTACTTGTAAAATTTCTTCAATCGTAAAAGGACTTGGATATGTTGAAAGATAATCCACTAAATTTGAGTATGACGTTTATAAAAGTTTCATCAAAAATAATAGCGGTTGCTTTAGTAGCAGGAATTTGCTTTTGGGGTTGTAAAAAAACAAGTTCTACCGATAAGCCGGTTTTGCGTTTCAAAAGTGCCAGTTCGTACGATGTAAAATTGGGTGGTTTGCTCACTATCACATTAGAATGCGAAAATGTGGCTGATCTTAAAAATGCAGAATTAGACACAGCACTGGGAATTCAGTTTATAGTACTCAATCCGCAATCTTGTGTAAGTGGTTCAGGTTCTAAAAACAGAATATTCAGAACTGCTTTACCTATAACAGGCACATTTTCTGGTACTTCAAAAATAGAACTTAACTGGATTAACAATATCGGCGTTGGCGCCCCTCCGGGTTATGGACAGTTGCCCAACACCAATTGCAGACCTATAGATAGTACCCGTATCAGGTTTTGGGTAAGAAACAAAGCCGGCATTACAAGCGATACTGTTGTTGTTGATAAACCGATTCTCATTTACCATTAATGCTGCTTAACCATTGGCAAAAATGGGCTTATTACAGCCAATGGACCATTGCTGCCGGAGCAGCTGCGCAATGTTTTGAAACTGCAATCCGTTTACGGCTCAAAAATATTAACCCATGGTTTTATGTGTTGATATTTACATGTACACTGTTGCAGTATATGGTTCATTTTCGTTTTTTTTCTAACAAAAAACCAATTAACAACCGGCAACAATTTTTTACAGACCATAATTTTTTTTTGTGGGTGCAGTTTGTGCTGGGTGCCATCCTATTTTCAGTCAGCTTTTTTATAGTCGGGTTAAGTATTATTGTACCATTGGCAGCGTTGGGTTTGCTTGCTGGTGCCTATACTTTTTTTCTGCTAAAGCCCCGCAGCAACGGGCTTTTCAGGTATAATGGATTATTTAAAATACTAACCCTAACCATTACCTGGGCTGGCGTAACCGGTGTGCTTCCGGTAGTTGCTTCGCAACAAAATACAGCCGATGCACCTTTCCTTTTTCACTTTGCCATGCGTTGGCTGATGATGTTGGCCATTTGCCTCCCCTTCGATGTAAGAGATGTGGAAAGGGACAAGCGAAACGGTACCACTACCATCCCTGCCATCATCGGAAAAGAGAATGCTTTTACCGTTTGCTATATCAGCATCCTGCTTAATGTTTTGCTGGTAACACTATCCGTTTTCTGGGGTTGGAACACATGGGCAGTAGCCATTACAAATGGCATAGCCAATATTTTCATGATGGCTTCAATCTGGTACAGCAGCAGGCATTTAAAAGATGAATTCAGCTGGTTTTTATTAGATGGCAATTTTGTGGTTCATGCAATTATTGTTGCGGTAATATTGCTTGCATGAACGATTGTAAATGGTTGCTATTTTGCCAATATCACACCTTTTTTGTAAACACAATTCCTTTGTGAATCTTAGTTCCTTTGTACCTAGTGGCAAAATTTCATGCATTTCCTTAATTGGCACTTCCCTCCATTTGCAGTAGGTTTGCGGCCTCGAAAAAAATGATTATGGAAGCAATCCAAATGGTGGATTTAAAAAAACAATACTGGAAAATTAAACCGGATGTAGATGCAGCCCTGCAGGAAGTGATAGACAACGCAGCCTTTATTAATGGTAAACCGGTTCAGGATTTTGCAAAAAGTCTGGCAGATTATTTGGGTGCCAAACACGTAATACCTTGTGCCAACGGAACAGATGCCTTACAAATTGCCATGATGGCATTGGGTTTGCAGCCGGGAGATGAAATAATAACACCTTCATTTACTTACATAGCTACGGTAGAAGTAGTGGCTTTACTAAAATTAACTCCGGTTTTTGTAGAAGTAGATCCAAAAACTTTTTGCATAGATCCGGCGGCTATTGAAGCGGCCATTACACCCAAAACCAAAGCCATTGTGCCGGTACATTTATATGGCCATACATCGCAAATGGAAGAAATTTTGGCCATAGCCAAAAAGCATAACCTTTTTGTAATAGAAGATAATGCACAAGCTATTGGCGGCGATTACACTTTTAGCGACGGCACCAAAAAGAAAAGCGGCGTTATAGGCGATATTGGTTGTACTTCTTTCTTCCCATCTAAAAACCTTGGCTGTTATGGCGATGGCGGTGCCATTTTTACCAACAATGATGCCCTAGCCGATCTGCTCAAAAAAATTGCCAACCATGGTCAAAGTGTACGCTACTATCATGATGTAGTAGGTTGTAATAGCCGTTTGGATACGTTACAAGCGGCAGTACTCAATATAAAATTGCAGCATTTAGACGCTTATATAGATGCACGTAGGACTGTAGCTGCTTATTATGATAACGCATTTGCAGATTGTAAAGCCATTACTACACCATTTCAGGCTGCCAATCAAAAACATGTGTTCCACCAATACACCATGATTTTGGATAATGGTGGCGATAACCCTGCCGAATACCGCAATGGCCTCAGTGCTTTTTTAGCTGAGAACAATGTGCCATCTATGATTTATTACCCGGTACCTGCCCACCGCCAGAAAATGTTTGAAAGTTTTGGCAGCAGCAGTATTAATCTGGAAACCACCGATTGGCTTACCAACCGTGTAATCAGCCTGCCCATCCATACCGAAATGGATGAAGAACAGTTACAAATGATAACCAGTAAAGTATTAGAATACGTAAACAAATAATTTTTCAATTTAAATAATTCCTCCCCTTTGGGGAGGCCAGGAGGGGCTTCATTTATGAAAATAGCAGTAGTAGGAACGGGATATGTAGGCTTAGTTTCAGGCACTTGTTTTGCCGAAACCGGCAACCGGGTAACCTGTGTAGATATTGACCAAAGAAAAGTAGATAGTCTTGCCGGTGGTGTCATCACCATTTACGAGCCGGGGCTTGAAAAGTTGTTTCAACGCAATCTTAAAGAAGGGCGCTTAACATTTACCACCAATCTTGCCGAAGGCATCCAGGATGCAAGAATTATTTTTCTGGCTTTACCCACGCCTCCCGGCGAAGATGGTAGTGCCGATTTAAAATATGTTTTGGGCGTAGCCAAAGATTTGGGTAAAATATTGCAACCTACTGATTACATGGTAATTGTAGACAAAAGCACCGTTCCGGTAGGAACTGCAGATAGAGTTCGCAACGCAATATTGGAGAGTGGAAATGCCGAAGGCAAAGATTTATCAGCCGCTTTTGACGTGGTTAGTAATCCCGAATTTTTACGTGAAGGAGTAGCCGTAGACGATTTTATGAAACCCGACCGTGTGGTAATTGGCTCATCTACAGAAAAAGCTGCCAAGGTAATGGGCGAATTGTATTCACCGTTTGTACGCCAGGGCAATCCTATCATTTTTATGGATGAAAAAAGTGCTGAGCTTACAAAATACGCAGCCAACTCGTTTTTGGCTACCAAAATTACATTCATGAATGAGATTGCCAGGCTTTGCGAATTGTTGGGCGCTGATGTAGACATGGTTCGTAAAGGCATTGGCAGCGACGAACGCATTGGCCGCCGCTTTCTGTTTCCGGGCATAGGCTATGGCGGCAGCTGTTTTCCAAAAGATGTACAAGCTTTGGTAAAATCAAGTGCGGAGGTGAATTATGATTTTAAAATTCTGGATGCCGTAATGGAAGTGAACGAGGCACAAAAAACGTATATCATCCCGAAAATAAAAACTTGGTTTGGTGGGGAAATTGCGGGAAAGCATTTTGCCTTGTGGGGATTAGCATTTAAACCTAATACCGATGATATTCGTGAAGCCCCCGCTTTGTACATTATAGATGCGTTGGTAGCAGCAGGTGCCACAGTTACCGCATTCGACCCCGAAGCCATGGCAAATGTAAAAAAGGAAATAGGTGACAAAGTAGCTTATGCCGATAATCAATATGCAGCTTTAGAAAATGCCGATGCTTTAATTATTGCAACTGAGTGGAGCGAATTCCGCACACCGGAATTTGATAAAATGAGCAGTACGCTAAAAAACAAAGTCATTTTCGATGGCCGCAATCTTTTTGATTTAACCCAAATGAAACAACTCGGTTATCATTACGAAAGTGTAGGCCGTGCGGTGGTTATTTAAAAGCAGAACACATAATGTTAAATGCTGAACGTTTAAAAAAGCTATACACAAAGCTTTAACGTTTAAACAATGACTACTGACGATACACCACTTACGAAATAAATCTCAACCGAACCCAAATATGGAACGTAAAAGAATACTTATTACCGGTGCTGCCGGATTTCTCGGATCGCATTTGTGCGACCGTTTTATCAAAGAAGGCTTTCATGTTATAGGAATGGATAACCTTATAACCGGCGATTTGAGAAACATTGAACATTTGTTTAAACTGGAGCAGTTTGAATTTTATCATCATGATGTATCCAAGTTTATACATGTGCCGGGCAGTCTGGATTATATTCTGCATTTTGCATCACCAGCCAGCCCTATTGACTATTTAAAAATACCCATTCAAACCTTAAAAGTGGGTTCATTAGGTACGCATAACTGCCTTGGTTTAGCCAAAGCAAAAGGTGCCAGAATATTAGTGGCTTCTACTTCCGAAGTGTATGGTGATCCGTTGGTGCACCCCCAAACTGAAGAATATTGGGGCAATGTAAACCCTGTTGGTCCACGTGGTGTGTACGACGAAGCCAAACGTTTTCAGGAAGCAATAACCATGGCTTACCATACTTTTCATGGAGTAGAAACCAGGATTATAAGGATTTTTAACACGTACGGCCCACGTATGCGACTCAATGATGGCCGTGCCTTACCCGCATTTATAGGTCAGGCTTTGCGTGGCGAAGACCTAACTGTTTTTGGCGATGGCAGCCAAACCCGCAGCTTTTGCTACGTAGCCGATTTGGTAGAAGGCATTTACCGCCTGCTGATGAGTGACTATGCCCAACCCGTAAATATTGGTAATCCGGTAGAAATTACCCTGAAAGAATTTGCAGAAGAAGTAATTAAACTAACTGGTACTACACAAAAAATAGTGTACAAAGAATTGCCCAAAGACGACCCCAAACAAAGGAAGCCAGATATTACCAAAGCCAAAGAAATATTGGGCTGGGAACCAAAAGTGGATAGAGCCGAAGGTTTAAAAATTACTTACGAGTATTTTAAAAGCCTGCCACAGGATGAATTGTATAAGTTGCCGAAAGAGTTTAAATAGGTCAATATGTAGAGACGCCATGCTGGCGTCTAACTCCGTAAGGTTCGTCATTACGAGGCAGGTTCTTGCCTGCCGAAGCAATCTCCAGGAGTTATTACCTTCATCACAACACCAAATATTTATCACCTGGAGGTTGCTTCGGGCAAGAACCCTCGCAATGACTGGATTAAACAAACACACAAATGAATCTGTATCAGGATCTTTTAGATAAAAAAGAAAAATTAGCCGTTATCGGTCTTGGCTATGTAGGCTTGCCAATAGCGCTGGAATTTGCCAAAAAAATAAGTGTTATCGGTTTCGATATTAACGAAAAACGTATTGGCCAAATGCAGGCTGGCATTGACCCAAGCAATGAATTGGAAGCTAGTGCTTTTGATGGTGCTGATATTACATTTACAAATAGTATAGATGTATTACGGGAAGCTAAATTTTTTATTGTAGCCGTTCCTACACCCGTAGATGAGCACAATGTACCGGATCTGCGGCCTGTAATCGGCGCTTCTACCACCATTGGTAAAGCCATAAAAGAAGGTGATTATGTGGTGTACGAAAGCACTGTTTACCCAGGATGTACCGAGGAAGATTGCCTGCCGATTGTAGAAAAACTGAGTGGCCTTAAAATGGGTATCGATTTTAAACTTGGCTATTCACCCGAAAGAATAAACCCGGGTGATAAGGAACATACGCTGCAAAATGTAGTAAAAGTAGTGAGCGGCTGCGACACCGAAAGCCTTGATATTATTGCTAAAGTGTACGAGTTGGTGGTGGGTGCCGGTGTACACCGGGCATCGTCCATTAAGGTAGCGGAAGCGGCCAAGATTATTGAAAATACCCAACGGGATCTCAATATTGCCTTGATGAATGAACTGTCTATCATTTTTGATATGATGGGCATCAACACCTACGAAGTGCTGGAAGCAGCCGGTACAAAGTGGAATTTTCTTAAATTTTTCCCGGGTTTGGTGGGCGGCCATTGTATTGGTGTGGACCCGTATTACCTTACTTACAAGGCTGCTGAATTGGGCTACGATAGCAAAGTAATTCTTAGCGGACGTAGTACCAACGACGGTATGGCTGCTTATGTTGCCAAAAAAGTATTGCAACATATTATTGAAAGCAATGGCAACATCAAGCAAAGTAAAGTGCTGGTAATGGGAGCCACTTTTAAAGAAAATGTAAGTGATATCCGCAATAGCAAAGTGGCCGATGTGGTAAAAGAGCTACAATCATTTAGCATCAATGTAGATGTAGTAGATCCTTATGCAGATACAGACGAACTGATGCATGAATACGGTTTTGGACTTACTGCCGTTCCGGCAAATGATTACGATGCAGTGGTAGTAGCCGTTAGCCATAAAGATTACGCAAACCTTGACAAT
>JAYUTQ010000322.1:0-3468 GCA_043755055.1 Chitinophagaceae bacterium
GGTTAGGAAATGAATATCAGAAACAACTAAATTTATTATTATGAATACTACAGGAATAGATAAGCCTAAAGAAACAATACAAAAGTTTACAGACGAAGAATTAATTAGAATGGTTCGGTCTTCAACTTTTATTCAAGAAAAAATGAAAGAAGGCCATAGAATAATTGCCGGCCTCATAGAAAAATACCCCGATTTCGAGGACA
This sequence comes from Chitinophagaceae bacterium, assembly GCA_043755055.1. GTDB lineage: Bacteria > Bacteroidota > Bacteroidia > Chitinophagales > Chitinophagaceae > JAZKFT01. The sequence continues at coordinate 204 of JAYUTQ010000322.1, forward strand.
GGCTTAGTGGGAAAGTGCCGCATCAGTAAAATTTTGTTCCTTGTTTTTCGTTTGCTTTGCAATATGTACGTTACAAAGCTTTTTTACACTAGAATTATTACCGCCTATTTATTTTGTCTGCTGGCTTTTTGCAGTTGCAATTCCGGCAAAAACAGCCCCGATGTTTCCAACATTAAAGCAGATGTAAACCTTCTCCGTTTTGAACAGGATTTTTTTACCATGGATACGCTCAACCTTAACCAATCGCTGAACCAGCTCAGCCAAAAATACCCAGATTTTCTAGGCGATTTTATGGGCAGCATCCTCGGCCTGCCCCAAAGCGATAGTGCATTGCCGGCTTTAAAAAATTTCCTGGCCAGTTACCAGCCCATTTACCAAACTACCCAAAACGAGTTTGGCAATTTTATCCCTTACAAAAAAGAAATAGAGCAAGGCTTTCGGTTTACCAAACACTATTTCCCCAAATATCCCTTGCCAAAAAACATCATCACTTTTATTGGGCCGATGGATGCTTTATTTACCGGCAGCACTGCATCTTATGGCGATGCCATGACGGTAGATGGCCCGGCCATTGGCCTGCAAATGCATTTGGGCGAAGGCCACGCCGCTTACCAAACCGGTATGGAAACCGGAATGATTTTCGCCTATCAGGTGCGGCGTTTTGTACCAGCCACCATACCCGTAAATGTGATTAAAAATGTGGTGGACGATTTGTTTCCCTACAAAGCCGAAGGGCGGCCGCTGATAGAACAAATGATAGAAAAAGGCAAACGCCTTTATGTGCTTGACATGCTAATGCCCGAAACAAGCGACACGTTGAAAACCGGCTACACCACTGCACAATTGGCCCTTTGCAACGACCACGAAGCCGACATCTGGATTTTTTTTGTAAAGAACAATCTGGTGTTTAGCATAGAGCCATCTATCAATAAAGAATACATAGAAGACGGCCCCAAAACCCAAATACTAGGCGAAGGTGTGCCCGGATATTTGGGATTGTTTGTAGGCTGGCAAATAGTAAAAAGCTGGATGGATAAAAATAGTGCCGCCACTTTGGATGAGCTGATGCAGAAAGATGCAAAGGCGTTGTTTAATGAGGCTGGGTATAAGCCAAAGCAGTAGTTTTTTGCCACGAATGGCACGAATGAACACGAATAACTTATTGAAATTCGTGTTCATTCGTGGCTACTTATCATATCGTCCGCTTCACCATCCTTTCCAACTCAAAAACCGTTACCCCATCTTTCTGCAGCAATAATTTTTTCCCTTTTTGCTTCCATTGATTTACAGTTTCAAAGGCTTTCATCATCATATTTTCTGTTTCAAGGCCGGGGCAGGCCATCATAGTGCTGCCCAATGGGCCGAACTTAATGTTGTTGCCATCTAAAGTAAAGCTGCCAAAAAAACGGTTGCAAGTGGCCTTCCCATTTACCCGCATGGCGGCATCGTCAAAGCTGATATATTCTTGTTGAAAACCTGCGAAAGCACTATTACCTGTTGACATTTTGGTAAACCGCCATTCACCAGCCACACCTTTGTAAGAACCTACCAATTCGCCGGGTTCTACAACAGGCACTTTTTCCTTCTTCAGCACTTTTACCAGCTTCCATTGTACATCGCTGCGTATTCCTTTTTTGAGGGAAGGTTTTGTCTCATCTATCAGTAACGTGTAAGTATAGCCCTGTTGAAATTTAAAGCCTTTGATTTTTTGATGCACAAACTGCCAGATGGAATCCACACCTACTTCTTTATACTCCAGGCATTTTGTTTTGTTATTATCGTACCCAATACAATCCTGCTTTTCGCTATTGATAAGGATGGTTTTTTGTTTGGCAATGGCTAAGGCTGGCACCAATACCAGCATTACTAAAAGTGATTTTACACTTGTCATGTTTTGTTTGTTTTATTCTGCCAATGGATGGACCCGCAAATGGCTTTGCATAAAATGAGGTGTTAAAGCAGCCCGCCCACTTGCTACTTACTTCTCACCACTTACTGTGCTTTACACCTTTATATAAATCTTCCTCCTATCCAGCAGCCATGCAAAAAACCAGTACATCGTTATCATACAAATGGCATACAGCAGCGAACCGGCCCGTAAATCGGGGCTGATATTTTTACAAACATGCTCGTAAAACCAGCCAAACGCACTGGTATAATGCATCTTGCCATCTTCGCCTGCTGTGGTTGGTATTCGTATTAAGCCAACCATCCTTGGCAAAAAGCCACTCAGGAAAAATATAAACAAAGGGTTCTTGCCAAACACATCAAAAAACTTACTCCAGGCACCTTTGGCATTGCGGAATTCCAGCAGGTAAATAAATACGCCAATCACCATTAAAGCCAGGCCGGTGGTGTACACCACATAGCTACTCGTCCATATTTTTTTATTGATGGGGTACACCATATCCCAGGCAAAGCCGGCGAATACCAGCACGGCACCAAACACAAACAGGTTGGCCAGCATTTCAAAACTCTTACCTTTTTCTCTAATGTAAAGCCCTACGTGGTAGCCCATCAATACCTGCACAATAGCGGCAAATGTGCTGATCAATCCTTCAGGGTCAAAGGGTACGCCTTCGCCTTTGTACACATGGGCTTTGCCAAAAAGATCGATGTCTATCTGCGTACCAAAAAAGCCCGTCATGCTGTATGGATCGCCTTTGGCACCAAAGGCCCAGCTCATCCACCAAAATAACAGCAGCATTAACGTGCCGATATAAAATGTCCACTTGGGTTTGGTATAATAGGCAATGATGCTGGCAAATAAATAACAGATGGCAATACGCTGCAAAACACCAAGCAGCCGGATGCCACTGTCAGGGTTTTTAGCATCCGTCCAGGCTTTGAAAACAATGCTATCGCCACTCCATTTTATAAACGGGCTCCAGTTAAGAAACAGGCCGATCAAAAAAATAAGTGCAAACCGTTTCAGCACTTTGCCCCAAAAAGCGGCATCGTTATTGGCCGCCTGAAACCTAGGTATTACAAAAGCCATGGCATTGCCTACGGCAAACAAAAAAAACGGAAACACCAGATCGGTAGGTGTACAGCCATGCCAGGGTGCATGTTCCAGTGGGGCGTAAATGTGGCCCCAGCTGCCTGGGTTATTTACTAAAATCATAAGTGCCACAGTGGCACCACGAAACACATCTAAGGAATAATAACGTTCTTTCAAGAGCAGGCAATTTTAGCTTTAAAAGTAAAGGTTAATTAATGCCCCGCCACTATTTTTTGCCATCGGGTTTGGCTTTTAGCTTTGGCC
>JAYUTQ010000323.1:0-7903 GCA_043755055.1 Chitinophagaceae bacterium
ATAACAGGCTGTTACTGGCCGACATTGGCCATTGGGAAAGCGAACAGTTTACCACCGACCTTTTAGCAGAATTTTTACAGGATAAATTCCCTACTTTTGCCGTCCTCAAAACAAGGGTGAATACCAACCCTATTATGTATTTGTAGGCAACGGCTGAAAAATATTCAATTTCAAATTCAAATTACAACATGGCTACAGTAAAAGATTTTTCGGTAGAAGAAAAACTCACCGAATTGGTGCATTTGCAAAAAACAGAAAGTAAGCTGGATCAAATCCACATTTTAAAAGGCGAATTGCCAATAGAAGTGGCCGATCTTGAAGATGAAATTACCGGACTTACAAGCCGCCTTACAAGGGTAGAAGAAGAAATAAACGGTATTAATGAATTTATTGAGCAAAAAAAGGCTGGCATAAAAGAAAGCGAAGAGCTGCTGAAGAAGTACGAAAAACAAACGGACAATGTAAAAAACAGCCGTGAGTTCGAAGCCATCAACAAAGAAATAGAAATGCAACAGCTTGAAATAAAGCTGAACGAAAAGCATATTAAAGATGCAATGGAAGAAATAGGCGAAAAAGCTGTAAAGCTGGAACGTGCTAAAAAAGACATTGCTACAAAGCAAAATGTATTAAACGGCAAGCAGGAAGAGTTGGGCAGAATAGTAGCCGAAACAGAAAAAGAAGAAAAGCATTACAAAGAACTGGCCGATAAAGCCCGTTCCAAAGTAGAAACCAGAATATTAATAAGCTACGAACGCATACGCAAAAGTTACCGCAATGGCCTTGCAGTGGTACCTGTAGAAAGAGAAGCCTGCGGTGGGTGTTTTAACGCCGTACCACCACAACGCCAAAGCGAAATCCGCCTTCGTAAAAAAGTAATTGTTTGCGAAAACTGCGGCAGGATAATGGTAGACAATGATCTGAACGATGCGGTTGTAATAAATTAACAACCATTTTCTAAAAGATATACAAACGGAACGGTTTATACTGTTCCGTTTTTTATTTTGCAAGTCCATGAAGTATATAGTAGCCGTCGCTTTTTTTTATATTCCTTTTTTGGCTTCAGCCGAAAAATATTACGATTTTAATACCGTATGCAAACAGGCTTATGCCGAGATATTAAGCCTGCGAATTGCAAACGGACAACGACTTTTGGCCGAAGAAAAAAAAGCCCATCCTGATAATCTGATTCCTTTTTTTTTAGATAATTATACCGACTTTTTTCCACTGTTTTTTAATGAAGATATAAAGGAGTTTGATAGAAAGCTGCCGCTAAAAGAAGCAAGGCTTTCCGCCATGAAGATTGGCCCAAAAGATTCGCCCTGGAACTTGTTTACACAGGCCATGCTACAGGTGCAGTGGGCAGCTATCCATATTAAGTTTGGCGAACGGTGGGCCGCAGGGTGGAGTTTTAAAGCAGCCTTCGATCTGGCAAAAGAGAATCAAAAGTTGTTCCCCAATTTTGCTCCCAATAAAATGGTTATGGGGCCGTTGCAGATAGTGGCTGGCACTATTCCCAAAGGCTATCAGTGGCTTAGTAATATGCTGGGTATTAAGGGTAATATTGCCACCGGCATGAAAGACCTTGGAACTTTTATAACTAATACCGATCTAACGGCGGCTATTTTTAAAGATGAGGCTACCTTCTACTATTGCTACCTGAAATTTCATTTTGAAAACAAGCCTGATGAGGCTTTGCAGGTTATAAGAAACCAAAAACTGGATGTGGTGAACAACCATCTGTTTACCTACATGGCGGCTAATTTGTCGCTTAATAATCAGCAAAGTGCTGCCACTAAAAATTATGTGCTGCAAAGGAATATGTCGGCAGCATATATGCCTTCTCCGGTTTGGGATTTTGAATTGGCCTATTCTAAACTCTACCATTTGGAGCCGGATGCCAGTGTATACTTCGAAAGGTTTTTAAATACTTTTAAAGGCAATTTTTATATTAAAGATAGCTGGCTAAAGCTGGGATGGCATTACCTGTTGCAGGGCAATTTGGCAGAGTATAACCGATGTTTAGCCTTTGTAAAAACAAAAGGCAATGCCGATACCGATGCAGATAAAAAAGCATTGAAAGAAGCAACAGGAGGTAAAGTGCCACACCCGCTATTACTAAAAGCCCGTCTGCTAAGCGATGGTGGTTATACTTCTGAAGCCTATCAGGTATTACAGGGGAAAAAAAGTGTTGATTTTGCAGCGGAAGACGATAAGCTGGAATTTGCCTATCGGGTGGGGAGGATATACGAAGAGTTGGGAAAATATGACGAAGCCATACAGGCCTACCTCACCACAATTAAAACCGGAAAGGAACGACCCGAATATTTTGCTGCAAGGGCCGCACTGCAGGTGGCTGCCATTTACGAGCAGCACAAAAAAAATAAAGCCATGGCAATAGCTTTTTACAACCAATGCCTTGCTATGGAAAACCACGATTACAAAAATTCGCTGGACCAGAAGGCGAAGGCAGGGGTGGAGCGGTGTAGTGGCAGGTAAGAGCTACAGTATGGATAAATCAGCAACCCTTTTCACTTTTTTGTATTTAATCCCAAGGCTTTTCCCACCGCTGTCGGTCTTTTCACCTACAACAACGTTAAGAAGAGCGACCATTTAAAATGCATCTCCTTATTTCCGGTACGTGGGACACGTACCAGTGCGGGGTGGCAATCAATACCCTTTTTTACCCGGCGAACAATAAAATTGCCTCCAGGATTATCTCCCAATGAATTAGCATTTGCCAAAAAATTCTAAATAGGAATAACGTAATTGTATTCATATCTAGAAGTGTACGAGTTGGGTAAAGTGTGCCATTTATCATATCCTATTGTAGCAGCCGAGGTTTGAATTTTCCATTTAGAAATGGGAATATTTTCAACTGCCGGGATAAACAAAGGCATAAGCAGCAAAACGGGAAAGGACATGGTATGAAGCAGAGTACCCAATGGAGAATTTAAATAAAAAAAGCAGCGAACATTGTCCGCTGCCTTTGGGGCTCCTGGCTCTGTATCTTACGTGGCGTGCCTGAAGCAGTGTAAAACTAACAAGTAAAAGTGCTTATGTTTACCACAGAATTGATCAAATTATCATAAAGACATGAGCAGCAAGGCACATAAGATACAGCAGCTGCTTTGCCACTAACCCTGCCTCCTGGCGGGGTTTTTTATATCAAAATAGCCGCACCGAAGTGTGGCTATTTCCGCAGTGGCTCTGTTTCTAATGTGGCCTGCCTCTGCACCACGAATGTACAGGCTATTCTATTTCTATGGCGTCTATTTCTTTCATCAGCCGGGCGGTTTCGGTAAGGGCCACTATTATTTTTTGGTAGTGGAGTATGTCTTCGAAACTAAGGCTGCGGCCTTTGCGGTCTTTCAGCCATTTTTGGGCGGGCTGGTAGCCGCCTATGTAAAACTCCCATGCACTTGTGGGCACGCCGGAAAAAAACTGGGTGTCGTTTATCCTAACCGCACCTAAGTAATCCGGGTATGGATCGCCTGGCTGTGTTACCTCGTAGAGGTAAGTTTCGAAGGTTATTTTAGATACCACATTATCACCATCTACCGGGTATTCGGTGATGTAATTTTCCACCACCGGGCTTTCCAGCAAATGTATTTGTCGTAGCTGGCTGCCCAGGGTTGTCAACTTTTGAAAAGTGGACAACGCTTTTGGATATGGCACCCGTGGGAAATCTATTTTTAAAAACTCTTTATACTTTTCCCGGTAAGTGGGGCTGTGCAGTACGGCGTATATGTAGTCTAAAATATCTATTGGGGCAAAGCTGTTGGCGGTGCTTTCTTTTTCGGGGGTAAATACTAAGCCAAGCCCTGCGGCCATCTTGTTTACAATTTCCATATTGAGGTTGGGCGTTCTTATAGGCGTTTCCTCAATGCTTTGCTGAGCCTGGGTTTCGGGGTAGAGGTAGAGGGGGCAAACGTTAGCGTTGTCAAGTGACGATATTACACTTTTATCAGTAATCGAACTTGATAAAAAATAGTTGTGAAATTCAATATTCCTACCAAGTCTAACACAAATGAAATTTATGTTTTCTTTCCCAAGAATATGGTGAGTTATTTTAGGTTGTGGGCTAGAATATAAACCTCTAGAATTTCCTGAGTATAAAGTAAATCGGTTATCAAAAGGTCTGTAGGAAACTTGTTGAATATTGTCTTCAATGTTATTTTCAATAGCATCTTTTTTTGCTGTAAGATAGGTCCAGTCTCTTGCGTCTTTCAACCTGCTATATTTTAAACGCCACGTATGTTCATCTGAATTTAATAGCTCAACAATTTTAAGCTTTACTTCATTTATTGAAAATGAAATGTTGAATAAGTCATTTGCCGTAACGAAACCCATTGAGTTAATTTTGAACAATTCGGACACAATAAAACCATGACTATATTCTTTGATTTGACTGTCATTTTTAGGAACGAAAAATAAGTTAGGCTTTTGCGGCATTAACTCTTTAAATACAATTTCTTTCAATGAGTTTTTATTTAGAAAATCATATTTCACTTCCCGTTTTCCAAATATATCTGTATGAAATACTTTACCCAGTTCACTATTTTTTTTCTTGCCTGTTTTTATAAAGATGTTTATTGAAACTCCCTGCATAATGTCAAAAATATTTACATCCGCACTTCCATCAGGGGCGGTTTCTTTTTTGGTACTATTGCCATGCAGGTCAATTGTATAAATCTTATCGAAGGTTTTTAGCAGGTTCCAACGCATGCCTCTAAAAGTTGGGTTATCTAAAAAACCGTGTGGGTTAATAAAAGCCAAAACGCCACTTCCATTTTTTTCAATAAAATGTTGACCGTATCGAATGAACTTTACATAATCATCATTAAGCCAATGTTTACGCTCTTTAAAATGTATACCATCAATGTATTTGTAATCTTCAATTAGTTTCCCAATCCAATCGCCATTATTGGCAGAAATGCCGCTATACGGCGGGTTCCCAATCACACACATTACAGGCGTATCCCTTTTAATCCGGTTGGCTTCGTTTGCTTCGGTGCTTAGCCAGTTGGCAAACAGGGTTCCGGTATCGGGGTGGTGTTCTTCCAGGCTATTGGTGAGAAATATTTTAAACCGCTGGTCTTTGGTGGGTTTGTAGCCGGTTTCTGTAAGCAGTAAATCCATTTGCAAATGTGCCATGGCATAGCTGGCCATCAGCAGTTCAAAACCATTGAGGCGAGGTAGCAGGTGGGTTTCTACATAACTGCTCCATATACCCTGCTGCCCTTTAAAGCGTTTGTGTATTTGCTTTACCACTTCGGCTAAAAATGTGCCGGTGCCGGTGGCGGGGTCCAGTATCTGTACCCGGTGTACTTCCTGCTCAATCAGCTTGCCCTGTACATCGGTTTTTATTTTGGTTTTGCTGGTATCGGCAAGGCCCTGAGGCAGGCCAAACTCGGTTTTCAAAATATCGTCTACGGCACGAACTATAAAATTCACCACCGGCTCCGGCGTGTACCATACGCCACGGGCCTTTCGGAGCTTAGGATCGTACTCACTTAGAAAGGTTTCGTAAAAATGGATAATTGGATCTTCCATTTTTGTGGTTTTGCCATAGTTCTTTAATATCTCGGCCACGTTACAGGCTAAAAATATTTCAACCAACCCGTCCACTATCCATTTAATTCGGTCGTCTATATCGGGCCCTGCTATATAGCCAAATAACTTGCGGAGAAATGGGTTGCTTTTAGGTATCAGTTCGGCAGCCTCCTGCCTGCTGAATGTGGGCAGGGTAGGGTCGTGCAGCCTTGCAGCAAACATTCCATAGGCAATGGTTTGTGCATATACATCAGCAAAGCCTTTGGGTGTAATGTCATGTATCAACAGTTGTTTAAAGGCAATCATCTGTTCTTTCAGCGTACTGTCCTCTTGTTTTTCTTGGTCGCTTGTTTGTGCCTTTTCTATTACTTCCGATAGTAGCCTTGCTTTGCCTGCCATCATTTCGGCCAGCTTCTTACTGCTTTTAATAGTTTGTCCTACATGGGTGGTAAAGTCTTTTATAAGGTTGGTAAAAGCGGCAAAGTTTTGCTGCATTGGTACTATGCTGGCATGCTGTATTTCAGCAATGGCTATATGAGTAACCAATAGCCCGTCCCGATATAAATAAAAACTGAGGTAGTCGGTAAAAAATAAGTTGTTCAGCGATGCTTTGTAACGGTCGAACTGTTCTTTGTTACCGGTTTTCTTCAACCCTTCGAGGTCTTTGTCGCCAATATCTTTTGCCTCTATATATCCAACTGGGATGTCTTTCCGTGTAAGAATATAATCGGGTGCCCCGCAACTTTGCCGTTTTGGTTCGTTGGTGGCTCTAATACCCGGCGCAAGGCTTTCTAACAATTGCTGAAGGTCGCCACGAAAAGTATGTTCTGTGGCATTGCCCTGTTTATAACGGTTGTTAATGTTGGTTACGTATTGGTCTAGGGTCATTTTATTATTTGGATAAATATAGGATGGGGCTTTGAAAATATTTGCTTCAAATTTAGTTTCTGGTGAGGATACAGGCAACGGCGGCAAGGGATTTATCATTTGCCTTTATCCTTTGTCTGTTTGGCATCTTTCTCACCATTTTGTTGACATCAACAAAATGGTGAGAAACCTATTAGCAGTACGGCCGCCGTGGTTGGTGTCCTCACCAACCACTGACTGTGATGCGTTTTGGCATCATGGGTACATCATTTTTACATATTCATTAATGTACAGTTTCTACTATCTGCAATTAAGTTATAGGTGCACTAAATTCAGTGGTCGGTGAGGACACCGACCACGGCTCAGAAAACGATCTGCAAAGCTATGCGGTGATCAGGTTTCATGTTGATCCAAATCTAAACGAAATATCCCTCCATCATACTGAAAGAACAAAAAAGCCCCCATCAAATGATGGAGGCTTTCTTCTATTCGTTCAATTTGATTAATTCAATTTAATCACCTTTTGTGTTACAGATCTGTTTGTGTACCACAACTGAACAGTATACATACCGGCGGCAAAGTTGGCCATATCCACATCTATATAAGAAGAAGCGTTGCCGTTATAGTTTTGCTTGTAAACAAGCTGACCAAGGTTGTTATACACACCAATACTTCTCAGGTCGGTTGGTGTTAAATAGTGCTGTATTGTAAAGCGGTTTACAAAAGGATTAGGGGCAATCATATAACCCTGTGCCTTTAGTTTGGCAGGTACTTGCTTTGAGAAAATATTGATGTCATCTACAAATATGTTATTCTCAAAGTTGGTCGTATTGCGGAAGAACAACTGGAACCCGTTAGCACCGGCAGTAAGGAAACGTGTAAGATCAACTTTTTCTAACCGCCATTGATTTTTTGTAAGTGGAATAAATTCCGGATCGTTAGGGTTATTAGGATTGCTTACAGTTTGTAAATCGGAACCCCACTTTTTGTACACGGTAGCGAAAGTGGCACCACAATCTGTCGTTATCAATACTTCAAGCGTATCCAAAGGAATTTGGGTGCTGCCTGGATAGCTGTAAGTGGTAGCAGAAAGCTGGAAGTTCAGGAATAGCGAATCGCTTTGTGCTATTGGAGTAATAACCGGAGATTGTAAAACATCTCTTTGGCCATTAGTAGCATAATTATAATTGTTTACATAAGCAGAGGCTGTTCCTGTTTTGGCTGCCAATGTAGTTTTGCTCCATGTTATTGCAGCATCAGGGTTGGATACAACCCAACCAGCAGGAGGGTAGACACCTTCGAAGCCTTCAACAAGTGGTTCGGTTACCCTGCCAAATACTGTAAAGTTAACTCTGATGGTATCATTGATAGGGAACTGATCTGCAAGTCCGTTTGGTAAAGAGGTATAAACTGTAAGCGTATGTACGCCGGGTGCAAAAGAACTTAAATTTAAGCCTGTCAGTGCTACTGTAAATGTGAGATC
>JAYUTQ010000324.1:0-7892 GCA_043755055.1 Chitinophagaceae bacterium
GGATTGGCCAATTTCCCTTAAGGTGGAGCGATGCACAGGATTTGGGCAGCGACTATAAAGCAAGCCTTGCCATGAATCCGTTCCAGTCTTTTGCCAGTACTATGGCTTTTAAAGACAATAAAATAGATATGCAAAAAGTGAGGCAACATTATGCCCAACTGGCTGCTTATTACGGGGTAGAAATTCCAAATCCGGATTCACTAAACTTTACCCGGACCATAGCTGCAAGGGATAGTTTTAGTTTTAGCCAGCCCAATATTGTACTGGTTATTTGCGAATCGTTTAGTGCGTATAAAAGTTCAATGTATGGCAATCTGCTAAACCCCACACCTTTCTTTAATTCGTTATGTAACAATGGTATTTTTTTCGAAAGATGCTTTACACCTTGCTACGGCACAGCCCGTGGTGTATGGGCAACCATTACCGGCATTCCGGATGTAACGATTGGCCCCACCACCAACACCCGCAATCCCGAAATTGTAAGTCAGCACACCATTATCAACGATTTTAAAGGTTACGAAAAAATGTACTTTATTGGCGGCAGTGCAAGCTGGGCCAATATCCGCGGCGTTTTAAAACACAACATCGACAGCCTGCAACTGTACGAACAGGAAGATTATGAAGCACCCAAAGTAGATGTTTGGGGCATCAGCGATAAGAATGTTTTTTTGGAAGCCAATAAGGTTTTGGCAAAACAAACAAAGCCTTTTTTTAGTGTGATACAAACAGCCGACAACCACCGCCCATATACCATACCGGAGGAGGATAGGGCTGCTTTCAAAAAGATCTCAATGCCAAAAGATTCGCTGTTAAAATATGGTTTTGAAACCGAAGAGGAATTGAATGCATTCCGCTATACTGATTTTTGTTTTGAAAAATTTATGGAGGCGGCACAAAAAGAAAAGTATTTTAAGAATACCATTTTTGTATTTGTAGGCGACCATGGCATTCGTGGCAATGCTGCAGATATGTTCCCAAAAACATGGACGGAACAGGGACTTACATGTCAGCATGTGCCATTATTATTTTATGCTCCTAAAATGTTGCAGCCAAAGCGGCTACCATTCTTGTGTTCGCAAATGGATATACTGCCCACGATTGCAGGGCTTAGCAAAATGCCTTACACCAATACCACACTAGGCACAGATATACTTGACCCTGCCATGCTGGTAAAAGACAGCGGCCAAAACAAACGCATCTGCATTTTTGACGATGGCAAGCAATTAGCTGGTACTGCATGGCAAAATCAATTATACATGCAGCCGGTAAAGGGCACTACGGGCAGTCTTTATAATATGGCAAGTAATGATGCTCTTACGAAAAACGATTCCGTAATGAAATCCATGCAATCTTTTACCGAAGGCTGGCTGGAGTGGGCAAAGTACCTGGCCTATCACAACAGGAAGCGGTGATTGGTTGATTAGTAGATTATTGATTTATCTGACTTAAATACTTTGTAGAACAGCTTGGGCAGAAGGGAAAAACCTTACAGGCTTGATAAAAGCGATGTGGAAACTGAATAGGTAGCCTCGCTAAATCAGCCAATCAATTGTAATGAATTGAAACGCCATTTATAAACAGGCAGTAAAGCGAAATGGGTAAACCTAAAAACCAAATGCACAAAAAAGCATAAGGGTTCAGAAATCTGAACCCTTATGCTTTTGTAATATTAGAATGGAAATAAAATCGTTTGTTAAAGACCTTTAGGCAATAAAATTAATTGGTAAATGACAGCGTCTCATCTTTCATCCGCTTAAAACCAATAATCCTGTTATCCCAGTAAGTATCATCAAGGTCGCTTATGATTACACCTTTGCTGGTACTTGCATGCACAAATTTGTTGTTTTGCAGGCACATACCCACATGGCTTACACCACGGCGTGTTGTGTGGAAGTATACAAAATCGCCTTCTTTAATATCTTCTCTGGCCACTTTATCCATAATGGCATATTGGGCATGGGCGGTACGGGGTAAAGCCCAACCAAAAACATATTGGCCAATTACCTGCATCAATGCAGAACAGTCAATGCCTTTACGGGTAGTACCACCAAAGCGGTAACGAGTACCAAACCAATCATCTATCACCTTATAGAGAGAAACATTGGTGATTTTTTCGACTGTTGCATTCATCATGATGGCGTATTTAAACTGCATCGGCAACAGCGATTCAAGGGCAATGGTGCTAAAATTAGAAAGTTGGGATGGCAGGGAAGTGCTTTCAGCAGCAATTACATGTGGCACCTTCACCAAACTTTTGGTGCTTTTTGCTAATCTGGATTCCTGTGCATTTACTTCTACATTGGTTAAATAAGCGGTACGCTGTATGTTGCTACCTACATTATTATAAGCCGAAGAGTGGCTTTCGTAGAGATCATTAAAACTGCTGCAACTGGTGAGCAACAAAACAAATAAAGCCAGCGGCATACAATTCTTAAACATCATGGGCACTACTTTTAATAGATGACTGATTTAATTTGGATTCGGCCGAAGATAATAGCCAATGTGCAAAAATCAAAGCATCTACGAAATTCTTGTAGTACACTTTTAGGGTTTTGCAAAGAGCATTTGGGGAATTTGAGTGATTATTTGAGACTTTTCTAAGCATTTTGGCTCAAATTGTAGAAAATTCTACCTAAACAGATAGAAAGTTTGGAAAAAGCATAAAGAAATATTTAGTGCCAAATTTCCATCTTGTTATCATAATCTTAACATATGCAAAGCAGCGAAGCTGTATTTAGCTAACAAAAAGTTGTTTTGACGAATAATCCTGGCCCTCAACACCTGAAGATGGATCTATTATATTGATTGCTTTTGGGAGCCTATTTGCCCCACCCTAATTATCAAAAAACCTAAACAAGTACATTTTAAAGAACTTACCCACAACATACGGTATAGCAGCCCTGTATCATTTAATTTGCAACCCGTCTCAAAAAATATAATTTCTGAGATAGTCTCAAAATGGATAAAAAGATATCGGATTCAAAACCCAAAATAGCTTCTATACTTTAAGTAATTCGTAAAACGAAAAACTTCAAATTGTTCCCTTATACTTTACCCTTGAACCCTGAACCCCAAACACTAAACCCTAAACCCTAAACCTTATAACACGAACTATAAAATGAAATTTTCCCACCTCCACGTACATACCCAATACAGCCTGCTTGATGGTGCTGCACCAATCGATGCCCTGTATAAAAAAGCCATAAAAGACAATATGCCGGCCCTTGCCATCACCGACCATGGCAATATGTTTGGCGTGTTTCAGTTTGTAAAAGAAGCCTATAAACATACCAACGAAGACGGCAGCCTGAAAGTGAAACCCATTGTAGGCTGCGAGTTTTATGTAACCCACGACCGGCACCGTAAAACATTTACCAAAGGCGAAAGGGACAAACGGTTCCACCAGGTTTTTTTGGCCAAAAACGAACAGGGCTACAAAAACCTGATGAAGCTGACTTCACTTGGTTTTATGGAAGGTGTGTATGGAAAATACCCACGTATCGATAAAGAGCTGATTCTTAAATACCACGAAGGTTTGATTGCTACCACTTGCTGCCTCGGAGCCAGTGTGCCACAGGCCATTTTACAAAAAGGCGATGACGAAGGGGAAAAAGAATTCAAATGGTGGCTGGATATTTTTGGTGAAGATTATTATGTGGAACTGCAACGCCACGGCCTTTACGAACAGGAAAAAGTAAACAAGGTGCTCATTGCCCTTGCCCGTAAATACAATGTAAAAATATTTGCCAGCAACGATAGCCACTATGTAAACCAGGAAGATTTTAATGCCCACGACATATTGCTTTGCATCAATACCGGCGAAAAACAAGCTACGCCAATTAACAAGGGCAATAGCATGAACGACGAAGACAGCGATAAAAAATACCGCTTCGGCTTCGACAACGATCAGTTCTTTTTTAAAAGCACTGAGCAGATGATAAAGGTGTTTGAAGACCTGCCCGAAAGCATTGACAATACCAACGAAATCATCAGCAAAGTGGATACGCTAAAACTGACCCGTGACATATTGCTACCCAACTTTGTGGTACCAAAAGAATACGCCACGCAGGACGAATTTCTGGAAGACATCACCTGGAAAGGTGCTAAAGAACGCTACACCGAAATGACGCCGGAAGTGGAAGAACGCATCCGGTTCGAACTGTTTACTATCCGTACCATGGGTTTTGCCGGGTACTTTTTAATTGTGAGTGATTTTATACAGGCCGGCCGGGATATGGGCGTGTTTGTAGGTCCGGGCCGTGGTTCGGCGGCGGGTAGTGTGGTGGCCTATTGCATCGGTATCACCAATATTGATCCTATTAAATACAACCTGCTGTTTGAGCGTTTTCTCAACCCCGATCGTAAATCGATGCCGGATATAGATACCGATTTTGATGATGATGGCCGCCAGAAAGTAATTGACTACGTGGTAGATAAATATGGTAAAAATCAGGTGGCACAGATCATCACCTACGGTACCATGGCCGCCAAAAGCAGCATTGCCGATGTGGCACGGGTAATGGATTTGCCGCTGGCAGAAAGCAAAGCCCTTTCTAAACTGGTACCCGACAAACCCGGCACCAACCTTAATAGGGTGATGTTTGCCCCACTCACCAAAAAAGAAGGCGAAAAAAGTCTGGAAGAAAAAGAAGACTACCCTGCAGAAGATCTTGACAACATCAAACGCCTACGTGAAATTTATAAACAAACCGATACCCTGCCGGGAAAAGTACTGCGGGAAGCTGTAAAACTCGAAGGCTCCGTTCGCAATACCGGCATCCATGCAGCGGGTATTATTATTGCGCCGGATGACCTTACCAATATTATCCCGGTTTGTACTTCCAAAGAAAGCGACTGGCTGGTTACGCAGATTGAGGGCAGTGTAATTGAAGAAGCAGGTGTAATTAAAATGGACTTTTTGGGCCTTAAAACCCTAAGTATATTGAAAACTGCGTTGGAGCTAATCAAGGAAAACCATGGCGTGGTCATCGACATAGAAAAAATACCCATTGACGATAAAAAGACTTACGAACTGTACCAGAAAGGCGAAACGAACGCCACGTTTCAGTTTGAAAGCCCCGGCATGCAGAAACACCTGAAGGATCTGAAGCCGGATACCTTTGCGGATCTGATTGCGATGAATGCCCTATACCGCCCCGGGCCCATGAAGTATATCCCAAACTACATAGACCGTAAGCATGGCCGTGAACCCATTACCTACGATGTGCCGGATATGAAGGAATACCTGGAAGAAACCTATGGTATTACGGTGTATCAAGAACAAGTGATGCTACTTAGCCAAAGCCTTGCCGGCTTTAGCAAAGGCGACGCCGACGTACTTCGTAAGGCCATGGGTAAAAAGCAAATTTCAGTGCTGGATAAAATGAAGAAACAGTTTATGAGTGGTGCCACAACCAAGGGCCACCCGGAGGATAAACTGAATAAAATCTGGAGCGACTGGGAAGACTTTGCCCAATACGCATTTAACAAAAGCCATAGCACCTGCTACGCCTGGGTGGCTTACCAAACCGGTTACTTGAAAGCCCACTACCCTAGTGAATACATGGCCGCCGTACTTAACCACGCCGGCAGTATCGACAAGATTACATTTTTTATGGAAGAGAGCCGCCGCATGGGTATTAAAGTATTGGGGCCCGATGTAAATGAAAGCTCGGTTGGCTTTGCAGTTAATAAAAAAGGAGAGATCCGCTTTGCGCTAACCGGCATAAAAGGCGTAGGCGAAGCTGCCATTGAAAGCCTGGTGGAAGAACGCAAAAAAAATGGCAACTATACAGATATGTTCGACCTGGTAAAACGGGTGAACCAACGTACGGTAAATAAAAAATCGCTGGAAAGCCTTGCCTATGCAGGAGGGTTCGATTGCTTCCCCACCTACCACAGGGCACAGTATTTTTTTGTGCCGGAAAATGATAACAGTACAGGTCTTGAAAAAATTATCCGCTTTGGCAACCAATACCAGACCAATAAAAACGAAAGCAGCAACAGCCTTTTTGGCGATACCAGCATGATGGAGATCGCCACACCCAAACTCCCACCCTGCCCGGAATGGACGCTGACTGAATTGCTGGAACATGAAAAAGATGTGATTGGCATCTACCTCAGCGGCCACCCGCTGGATCATTTTAAGTTTGAGCTGAAACATTATGGCATTACGCCACTGGGCGAATTCAATGAATTTGTGGAAGGCATCAGCCTGCAAAGCAATGCGGCCAAGCCTTTTAAGCTGGCAGGTCTTATTACCAACGCCAACCACCGCGTAACCAAAACCGGTAAAAACTTTGCCAACCTGAGCATAGAAGATTATACCGGCAAAACCGAGTTTACCCTGTGGAGCGAAGACTATGCCCGTTTCAATAATTTTATCACCAATGGCCTAACGGTAATGGTTACCGGCTTCCACAAGCCGCGGATGCGATTTAACACCGGCACGCAGGAAAGAACACAGGACGGCTGGGAGTTTAAAGTGCAAAGCATACAACTCATAGAAACCATGAAACGCACCCTCACCAAACAGGTAAAACTCACCATCGAAGCCCGTTCGGTAAAACCCGACATGATTGACTTCCTGCAAAAAAACCTAAAGAAAAACACCGGCGGCCACAAACTCAATATCCACCTCTGGGACGAAAAACAAAATGTACACGTAGACCTCCGCAGCAGCGGCTTTGAGATGAACGACGACCTGGCTAATTTTTTAGCAGATAAGCCGGAGGTGGAGGTGTTGGTGGAGGTTAGGGATTAGAAAACCTTGCATCGGTTCGTGTCTTCACGAACCGAAACTTATGAATGATGGAAATGGTTCGTGAGGACACGAACCAAGGCGGCAGGATTTGCAAATCAAAAAGGTTGTTTTCGCTTTTATTTTTAGGTAAATGTATCTAAGCGTTGGCAAACATTGGTAAGACAGACAACTCCTAAAAATGTTTTCAATTTATAGTAAAATTTCAAGTATCAATTGATATATAATATTATAGGATTAGGTATTTTGTACGCATGTAGCTTTTAACTCTGCATACGTCTTTGGAGTGGCGTTCATAAATCTGAAAATTATTGAATTGAATATTGCTGGCCTGTTATTTCGCCTATTAAACCTAAATACATATTCGTCGAGATAAGTTTGCAGATAACCTTCACTACATCCATGATGAGTTCCCCTTAACCAATTTTTAAAGCACATAACCTGTTTATGAAGCTGGTCAAGAAACAGACCCTTATTTGACATGCCGGTTTCAATATTTTTACCACTGTCTTTCATTTTGATATAGGACTTGTAGTTGTCTGTTTTTATTTGAGTTCCGTTGGTTACCATATTGTCAATACCAACCTCCATTATTTCAGCAGTAAAATTCTCAATTACTTCCATTCGAATGTTTCCAGTCCTCCCAAGACCTATATCTTCTACCGCTAACAATACAGCCGTTTTAGATTCTAAACTTCTTCCAATATTTCCCTCAGAATAGCCACCAACAAGGGTTTCGTCTATTTGAACAACCCCTTCTAATTGCTTTTGTGCTTGTTGAACCATTGCATTTTTTACCTTCAATTTAAACTTCCAGGCTGTTTTTTGTTGTACACCTACCTCGGTGGAGAGTTCTACAGATGACATGCCTTTCTTTTTACTCATCGTTCTAAATAAAAGATGAAAAGCTTTCAAAGTAGACATTCGCATCCCTTCGAAAAGCGTATTGCAAAGTACACTTTCATCATACCGGCATTTTTTACATCGCCGGTGAAAACTCGTTCTCCCTTTAACTTCATCAGTACATCCACAGAACTTGCAGCTGTACCCATTCTTCCATTTGATGGCGTATAAGTAAGCCTTACAATCTGATTGGGTTTGAAACCGTTTTCCAAATTCGATCGCATCTATT
>JAYUTQ010000325.1:0-1562 GCA_043755055.1 Chitinophagaceae bacterium
ATGCTGGCGTCTACTGTCGTATAATGGTTTAGCAATTAGCGAATTTTATATTTATCAAATCATACAAATGGCATATTTTAATCATTGACTGGTGGTGGCGGAGGAGGTTTCATATTAGGGTTGCAACGGCAATCACCATGTATATGTATCGAATCCGAACTCAATTGCGTTTCTTCCGCCAGTTTTTTCATACTAGCCAGGCTTTTTTCAAATTCGCCACCGGCCATTTTATCCATCACTCCAAGAGCACTCATCCATTTACCCATTACGCCAAAAATAAATGACGACTGACTCATGTCGGTGGTCATTTTCCAGTTTACTTTAGTGCCTGCACCATCGGCCGTAAGGTTAAATGAACATGGGGATGTGCCCATACCTTCAATTATCAGGTCGCTGGCTAAAGTTTTGTGGGGTGTGCTTTCTGTAATCAGCATGGTGCCTTTACCAACATCACTATTATCGCTTTCCCAACTGTAAGTGGCGCCTTTGCCAATTGGGTTTTCACTCATTTTTACTTTCCAGTTAGGGTCCATCTGGTTCCAGGTCATCCATTTATCGTAGCTCTTTAAATTATTTACAATGCCAAATACGGTTTCGGGTTTTGCATCAATGGTGGTACTACGTTCTACTATAGAAGTTTTGGGTAGAAAGAATGAGATGCCGACAATTAATACAATCAGTACCAAAAGCGACACAAGAATGCGTTTAATCCATTTCATGTTTAAGTAAGTTTTTGTGTATAAAATAATCGTTTAACAAATTAACGGAAACCAACCCGGCTTTGCAAGGATTTTGGATAAACCGGATGAAGCGTTTCTATACCAACCTTTATTATGCTGCTATTGTTATTTGGTAACAAGCGTAAATGCTATAACCCTACTTTTGCAGCCGATTAAGACCATTCGCATAAACATGTACAATATCCATTTTAAGTTTGAGAAAAAGGGGCTGGAACCGATTACTATAAGTAATGCTGTTATTGGTGATTCTATTTTAGAAACGGCTTTAAAAAACGACATAGACCTGCACCATAACTGCGGCGGTGTATGTGCCTGCAGCACCTGCCACCTGTATGTAATGGGTGGCGATGAGCACCTGGAAGAACTGAGCGACAAAGAAGAAGATTTTATAGACCGTGCCGTAAACCCACGCATTAACAGCCGTCTCGGCTGCCCATGTGTAATACTGGATGGATGCGGAGACATAGAAGTTTTGCTGCCCGACCAAAGCCAGTTTTTGGGAGAATAAGAATTTGGTTGACAGGTTAAATAGTTGAATGGTTCATTGGTAAAAAATAATTTGCAAATTCAACACACCAACCAACCAATAAACAAATTAACTAATTAACTAACTAACCAAGATGCATTACGAACCACCCATACATTGGAACGACCACGAAGACATTGCCATGAAATTGTACGAACGTTTTGGCGATGATTTTACCGAAAGCAAAATTTACCGCATCCGCTTTACAGAACTGCTGGAGTGGATTTTACAAATACCCAACTTTGAAGGCACCCGTGAACAAAGCACCGAAGGCCACCTGGAAATGATACAGAGCG
>JAYUTQ010000326.1:0-7871 GCA_043755055.1 Chitinophagaceae bacterium
ATTTAAGAGTTTTAAATAAATATTTCCAATAGATTTTTCTACGCCACCTTTTTTCATAGATTCTATAAAAATGATTTTCAATGTAAAAGAAAGCCCATACGCTAAAGGAATTCAAGAAAAGCTTTACAGCTTTTGGAACCAGGTTTTTTATTTGAATTAATTTACGAGTTTGTCTTCTTTTTCAAACTCCCTTCTTATACCTTCCAGCAAATCTGCGCTGGTAATAATAGGTTCCTTTTTTGCAACAGCTTTTAAAGAAATATGATGAATAATATTGAGGATGGATGACCCTGTAACTTCATATTTTTTCGCTATCTGTTTCCAGTCAATTAAAGTATCTACAGCTATGCCGGCAGGCAATGATTTAATCCAGATATTGTAACGTTCATCTGCATTGGGCATGGGAAAAGGCACAATGGCATTGAATCTGCGAATAAAGGCAGCATCCAGATTGCTCTTATAATTAGAAGCCAATATCACCAATCCATTAAAATCTTCTACCCTTTGCAGCAGGTAACTTACTTCCTGATTTGCATATTTATCGTGGCTGCTTTGAACGCCACTTCTTTTGCCGAAAAGAGCATCTGCTTCATCAAAAAATAAGATCCAGTTTTTTTGTTCTGCTGCTGCGAAAACACGTTCCAGATTCTTTTCCGTTTCGCCTATATATTTTGAAACTACTGTGGACAAATCAATCCGGTATACATCTTTATAAAAATACTTTCCAAGCAGGGAAGCCGTTAAAGTTTTGCCGGTACCGGGCGGGCCAAAAAACAACGCTTTGTAGCCGGGCTTTATTTTACGCTTCAGCACTTCATCTTTCAGTAAGGTTTGGTTGTATTGTAACCAGATTTTTATATGTTCTAAATGTGCTGCAGTTTCCGGGTGTACTACCAAATCGCTCCACTCCATTTTGGTAGTAATCAGCTTTGCAGGAAAGTCGGAAGAAAAGTCTGGTTTCGAAATTGTTTCGGCTGTAAGCAGTTCCACCACATCATTCCCCAAAATAATACGTCCACTCATTTTTGGTTCACCATCTTTTGGTATTTCCAGCCAAAAAATTCTTTTTCTGTAAGCGGCATTATCTGTAGAAAATAGTTGCTGTACGGCCAGGCGTTTTTTTAGATCATTACCAGCTAAAATAAACTGAGCAGTTTCGCCGGTTGGTAAAATACCACGATGATTGGCGCCCCGTATGCCGCCAAACTCGGCAAAATCACCACCTTGTGGTAAATAGTCTGTGATAATGCTATTGAAAAAATTAGGATCACAATGCGGAACAAGTGCCAACATCATAACAACCGATTCTTCTTCGTTTAAGCCTTTCAACAAATCTTTTGCGCCAAGAAGTTTTTTTACCTCTCTAAAAAAAGGCTGATCAGCAGCAGGTAACGACTTTACATTTTTAAAATATGCATCCAGTTTGATGTTCAGGTATTTTTTAAAGGCGGTAAGTATAGGTGCGGTAATCATAATTCATCTGGTTAATCGTTGGGATGATCTTTTTTATATTGCTCTTGTCCATATTCACCGGCCTCATCAGTCGCAAGCCTGCTTGCTTCGCCAAGTTTCCCTGCTTCCGTCATCATATTAATAAACTCATTTACTGTCATTTTAGAATAATCCAAACTTGCCGGGTAAGTTATAGCAGTAAGTCCATTAACAAAATCAATTCCATGATTGCCTTCGTGAAATTGCAAGCTTGTATTTCCGGCGGCCACATCACTACTTGCTTTACCCCTGCCATAAGATGAATTTTCCGTAATGTCTACACCTTTTGCATAACGGGTTTGGATAGTAAAAATAATAGTTTGTGGAAGTGTAACCACCTTATTATTATTGTTGCTATCTGTAATGCTGGTTAACGCTCCAGTTGCATCACTATTAACCGAATAACTCGTTCTGTTTTTTCTGTCTTTCTTAAACCCAATATTATCTGTCATACTTGTTTCGCCGCCTTTGGCCACTGCATCTGTCCACTCATCGGGTAAAATTTCAAGCCTGATATTGGGGGCCAATTGTATCACTTGTTTTTCAATATCGCCTGATACATCGGTTACAACAGTTGCATTGGTTTGTAGCGGGGTAGATGTTTTTTTAAGACTGAACGCAGATAACAATTCACCTATTTTTTGCACTACACCCGCCGTGGATAATTTACTGGAAGTACCGAATGCTATTGCTTTCGTTTTATAATCCAGCAGCTTCTGTGCATTGAGGGTATTCAATTTTTTAATTACTAATGGGCTGGCCATATCAGCATCAGATATTTCAAAATCGTCTACTCTTTTTTGTAATAAAAAGCCAAGAATTTTATCTGTGGGCTGTTTTGTTTTCGCAGTCCATATAGGCAGTTTTTCTTCCCATGTTTTCCTTTCAGCCAAAGACAAATTTTTAAGTTTCGTTTCCATTGCCGTATCTAAGTCGACATCGTTAATCCTGAAATTTGCAAAACGCCACTCATCTATGATAGCCATTTGCGGTGGTATAAAACCTGTTCGTATTTTTTCGTCGGCTTCGTCTGCATATTTTTTGCCAATAACCATGCATGGTGCCACGGTATGAACATGGCCAGTATTTTTTTCTCCGGTAACACCCTCTGTAAAATCCGGCTTTAGGTAATCTATATTTTTATCGTAGTGAGACCCTGTAAGTTTACGACCGGCATCCGGAAAATTGTTATTGAGATCGTTCCAAAAAATGGAATGGGATTTTCTTGCCCTTCTGCCTTCTATTTTCTCTTCCTCGGTATCTTCCTTGGGTTTTCGTTTGATTCCAGGTATATGCTGGTGTTGGGTAGCATGAACCATCTCATGGGCAATGAGTTTTTTACCTTCGGCAGAATGAGGCTGGTATTGATTTTTATTAAAGAATATATCAGTGCCAATAGTAAAGGCTTTAGCATGAACCTGCTCGGCAAGTGCGGCTGCTCTTTCATCGGTATGAAACTGCGGTGATGCAACGCCGGGTACGCTATGAAAAAAAGATTCGTGTGTAACGTTACCGCCTTGCTGCTTTATAAAAGGCTGCTGGGTTTTTGTTACGGGTGTTTTTACAGGCTGTTTTTTGGCCGAAGGCCGATATCTTATTTTCATATAATTCAGGTATTAAAATTATTTTGGGTATAAATAAATTACACTCTAACATTTTTTTCCAACTTCAATGCTGCAATAGTTGCAGCACCAATACCTGGCACAACTTCCAAAGCTTCAATACTGGTAAACCATCTTACCCTACCAGGTGCCAACTTATTATCCTCTCTGTAATTAAAAATGGCAGCAGCTTTTTCTGTGCCTATTTGGTCCAACCTTGCTAAATCTCTTTCGTCGGATGTATTGAGATTAATAAGTAGTGGCCCGGCCCCACCAAAACCTGCAATATTGCGGGTATCATGCTCAATGGTATCGCAGGCATTCTTAGCCCAGGCCGACTGTGGTTTTGCAGGTTCCCAATCATTATTTTCATACACCAATTCTGTTACTTTAAACTTGATGGTATCGGCAATTTGTTTTTCAGGATAGCCTTTGTCGTTTTCGTCGAGTGGTGCTTTAAACTTAACGCTCACCTCAAAATTGACCACCGCACCTTCTGACAGTACACTTTTTTTGAGTGCCCTTTCAATAGTGGTCTTCATATCGCTATTGGTTTTGTGCGAAATGGGAACCATGTTCCAACGTTCTGTACCGGGACCGTGCAGGTTATTATTAAGCAGGTGGCCCATTACAAACTGTTGCGGGTAACGCCTGTTCAGTTCCACAATCATGTCAGAATCCACAGTTGGGCCACTGCCCGATAATGAACCGGGATTGAGACTCAAAGGATTCACCACTACTTTTTGCCCCATAAGGCCTGTGCCGCTTCCACGGGTAGAAGCAGGATTAGCCTTAGTAGGTGGCACAGGCATACCCGTTGCAGTGCCTAATACCGTTGCAATAGTTGTAAAGTGGGTTTTTATTTTCTTTCCGGCATTTACAGTCCTGTCGCTACGCAAAACATCTATGGCATTACCTTCAGTTTTAAGATTTTTTACAGTGGGCTGGGTCAACTTTTGTTTTTGCCATGTGGCAGTACTGATAATTGTTTCGAGTGTGTTAGGGTCGGTACTTGCAATAATTACAGGTGCCTTTTCATCTTTTGTATTAGAAAAATAAATTTCATGTTTTTCGCCATTGGCAAGGCTAAAAAGTTTACGAATACCAAGCCAGTCCAACACTTTACCGGCTGCATCTTTGGCCATTGTCTTGCCTTTCTCTGCTTTATCTTTTGCCCATGCTTTTCCCTTATCTACTCCACCTTTTACTTTTTTAGCTAATTTGTCAATACCCAGTTTTTTAGCCAGCGCAATGGCTTTATCCAATACCCAATCTATAGCCCGGTTAATGGGTGCCTGAATGGCTTTGATTATTTTCTGCACTTTTTCGCTGATGCCATCAAGGCCAAGTAATGAAGCAAGGAATCCGATTGCTAACGGAATCATCCGGGCCAAGGCATCTTCTACCATCTTGGCTGCACCTGTTAAATTTCCGGCCACAATATTGGCAATGGAATCAATTACCGTATTCACAAAATCCATAATCTTTTTACCATTGTCTATAAAGAACATTACAATTTTATAAATGGCCTGACATGCTTTTATAAATGCCCCAACCGGATTTAGCATCCCAACAACCCACATGATGCCAGCCTTTATTACTTTCTCTATCAGGAAGTTTTCTATAGCATCTAACACCATCACTTTAAGGTCGCCTACTTTATCTTTAATATACCGCCAAAGCCCCGCCAGTCCTTCTTTCCGGATGATCTGGAATATTTCAAACACTTCTTCCAAAGCAGACACAACAGGTTCTCCCAGTTTCTTAACAGCCCTCATTCTGATGTTAACCCAGGTAAGACCAAGTATCTGCATGATGAACTGAAAGATGCCGGTGAGATCCCATTTATCCGGGAATGCAATACCGGGAGGCATATTTCCAAGCAGC
Source organism: Chitinophagaceae bacterium (assembly GCA_043755055.1). Classification (GTDB taxonomy): domain Bacteria; phylum Bacteroidota; class Bacteroidia; order Chitinophagales; family Chitinophagaceae; genus JAZKFT01. Next base: position 4,980 of record JAYUTQ010000326.1, read on the forward strand.
CATTCAAAGAATCCTTTTTTAATATGTGTGACAATATTTTCTTTAAAATTATTTAAGCCCATGCCTACTGCCGTTACCAGATTTCCAAGAAATCCGATTGGGTCGCCAATAATGTCGCTAATTACCTGAGCAATACGGCTCAGGGTTTCGAACAGCATATTTTTAAGACTGATAATGGTATCTATAACTGCTTTGATAGCATTTAACGCACCACCTAACCAACCCTGATTGGCTGCTTTAATTTTATCAAATGTTTCCTGTAACTGTTCCAGATTCTTTACATACCTGTCGCCTAGTTTTTCTACCAGCGAATCATGTTTTTCCTGTACACTTTTTTCCAGTTCCTCAAACTGGCCTTCTATTTCTTTTTTAGCATCCTCACCTATTTTTTTAGTGTCCGGATCCAGCTTGTTCCAATATTCATCTACATCTGTTTTGCCTTTGGCAATGGCCGCCATAGCATCGTTCAGTTGTGTTTCTACTTTGGTAGCAATGGCATTAATAGCAGTATCCATATTGGCCACATACCTATCCCTTTCCTCCGTAAAAATCTGGTTGATTTCCGGATCGATACCACTTACCCATTCGCTGATGGTGTCATCCACGGTGCTCCATCCATAAAAATCTTTAAGTCTTTTACCTACCCTTGTTTCAAAATCGGTATTGGCTGTATTTGCTGCTTTATCAAAATCATCCGTCACCTCTTTTTCAAGGTTGTTCAGTATGGTTTCTACTTTTTCTTTTGTGGCTTTATAAATGCGTTGCAGGTTATCAGCCACTTCTTTCCTTTTGGCTTCATCCTTGGTTTTGGTACCGGTTTTACTGGTGTCTGTTTTACCAAACAAGCCGCTTCTTGCATTATGCATATCTGCCATATTACCATGCACACTGCTTTCAGACTGTGTTTTGGCTTTGGCCAGCATCGGGTTTTCTTTATCCCGATATTCAGCAGGTGCATTCCTTGCCTTGGTTTGTGCGTCTTTCTTTTCGTCGAGTGCTCCGGTAAATTTCGGCTCGTTACTATTGGCCAACTGGTGCTCACTAACATTGCTTTTTGACATTTCATCATCCAGGCCCTGTGCATCTTTTTCCATTGAAATTTCTACATCTGTTTTGGGCTTAGGTGCCGCAGCTTCGGCCTTCGGCACATATGGCTTTTTACCTGCATCTTCACCCTCCATGCCTTTGGTAAGTTTTGGCGTAGCCAATGCTGTATTTGGCGGTGCATTAGCTGTAGTTACAATAGCATTGCCAGCCTTATCCTTCTCTGCTTTTACATCGCCTTTGGCATTTGTTTTGGCTTCTTCCATCCGCTTGTGTACACCGCTGCTATCCTCGTACATATCCAGGGTTTCCTTGTCGTTTTTTGGCAGGGCTTTTTTCACCCGTTCCATTAATTGGGCTTTAAAAACTTCTTTACTAAAAGTACCAGCCTTTTGCACCTTCATAGCACCCACCTGATGGAACTGGGCTTGCGAATCCACATCCAATTCCTTCGGTATTTCTGAAGCCAATTGTGCAGCCGCCGATTTTTCACCAGCATCTCCATGTTTCTTTTGCGTGGTGGTAGCATAGCTACTTTTCTTAAGCACTTCTTGAAAAGCAGGATCTTCTCCCGGAGATTTTGGCGATGCTGCTTCTATAGGTTGGTCAACTTTTTCACCTTCAACAGGTACGGCAGAAGCAGAAGCCGTTTCTTCACCAGGTTTTGCTTTTTCGCCTTCTGCAACCGGCACTACACTGGCTGGTGGTGCATTTGCTTTGGGCTGATAAGGCTGTATTTCAATTGGGCTGCTGCTGGTGACTGATGCTGTTACAGCAGCTGCCTTATTTAGTATTTGCTGTATGTCCGCTTCTGAAACATCAGCCGGATCTTTGGGCAATTTATCTTCGAGCCCAAACAACGGATTGAAAAAGCCTGCCCAGTGGCTTACGGGATGGCTCTTTATCTGAACCTGTCCGCCAAGATTATCTTCACCAGTAGTATTTCCATTTACGGTTGAAACCTTTATTTTCTTAATATCTTTTGTATCAGGATTTTCCGGTTCGGTTTTTTCTACAATTGCGTAATGACTATTCGTATCAAAATATGCAATGTCTCCCGGCTTGGGAATATGCGCTTTTGGATAAGCCGATTTTAATGAAACTGCATTGCCACCGATGGTCCATTTGGGCATGGGTACGCCGCCTTTATTAAGACTCCAGAATACAAACATGCCGCACCAACTTGGCATGGCATCCCGTTCTACAGTTACTTTTGGGTCGGGCTGATTGGGTTTTTGTGCTTTTATGGGTTTGCCTTTTTCACGGATATTTTTCTCCATGATGCTACCCTTCTTTTGAACACCTCCATCGGGGATTATTTTATCTGGCCCCATGGCAGATTTAAAATATTCGGCCAGTTGCTGCCAGCCGAAACGGGTGCCATCAGCATTTTTCTTGTTGGCATCTACCTTGCCTACCTGCGATTGGGCAAAGGCAACTGCACGTTTCAATTCGGGCCGTACAGCTGGGGATTTAGATTCAGATTCCTTGGCCTGGATTATTTGGGGCACATCCCCTAAAGGAGTGCTTCCACGGTCTTTTTCCGACGATTTCGGTAAAAGATTAGTGCTATTATTCTGCGATAAAATATGGGTTATTTCAGGTTTGCCATTTCCAGATTTTTGTCTGCCGCCGTAAGATGCATTGCTGGTAGAAAGAAATGGCTGCACAGATTTTGCTGCACCTTGCTGTATGGTATGGGTTAATTCGTGGGCAAGCAAATGCCTGCCACCTCCGGTTCCGGGATTGTACTTTCCGGAGTTGAAGTAGATATTATTGCCATGTGTAAATGCCTGTGCATTGATGTTGCTGCTAAGGGCAGCAGCATGTGTATCCGTATGCACTTTA
>JAYUTQ010000327.1:0-3442 GCA_043755055.1 Chitinophagaceae bacterium
ATAGGTTTTGGCTCAAGTTTAATTCTTTCCAGCTGATCGGTTATAAACCTTTTCTTTTCGGGTAAAAAGAAAACAAAGGCACTTTCGTCCTGCTCTTCCAAAAGTTTTTTAAGCTTGGGGTGCAGGTATTCGTTTATCAGGTGGCGGGTTTCTTCGGGCAATTGTTCGCCGTTGGTATGTACAATGTTTTCCCAAATACCGCTAAAAGGTGAATTGCGGTTGAGGTATTTGTTTACTTCGAGATCGCTAAACTTGCGTACCTGCTGTACCAGTTGTTTGTCTTCATCGCTAAATACTTCGGTATTAATAAACTTGCCCAAATCCAGTTTTTCTACCTTGCCCGTAAATGCGGTTCCGGCATCGTTGGCTTCGCCCTGCACCGCATCTATCATAAAATATGGATAGTCTGCAAAATTCGCATTGAATACGACGCCCAGCTTTTTCGATTCTTCTTCCACTACCGATTCTTTTGCCGGAGCATCTTCGGTAGGCATGGGTCGCAGTGGATTGGCAGGTGCCACCACCCGTTTAATTTCAGGATCCAGCAGCCGTAAAAAAGGCTTGCCTTCTTTAATAGTAAATTCAAATTTTCCGGTTAAATCGTCTTTTAAACTATAGCCGTAAAGAGCCAAAAGCTTGTCTTTATCCCGGTCTATATTTCTAATGCTATCAAAATATGCCGCACCTGAGGTATTCAGCAATTGTAAAAACAGCATGGTTTTGTGTTCGCAAAGTGGCTGTAATGTATGATCGCAGGTACAGCTTGTATCAAAAAAACGTTCGTCGTTTTTACGAATCACCACTTTAAAAATCTGATCGGCATAGCTTATTTCTGCTTCCACTTTTTCGTCGGCGGCAAACAGAATATTGGCTTTGAGGCTGCGGAGCATTTCATCGGCCTTCTCGTAATTAGTTTGGCCGGCCAGCATCCGTATCATCTTTAAATCGATGGTACGAATTTTTATTAGGGTGTGCTTTTGATTGTAAGTCATGGCCTGTCCCTGCAGCATATTGCGGTCGCTGAGATCCTGCAATTGCAGCAGGGCAGCTGCTTTGTGGCGACAAACGCTTGTTAAGTTATAAGGGCAGGTGCAGCGGGTGGTCATGCCACGTTCGTCGCTGTAGTTTTGGATGTACACTTTGTACCAACTGTTGTACATATCATCTCGTACCCTAAAGCTGATGCTGTTAAGCAAGGCGTTGTGGTCTATGGTTTCCACATAGCCCATGGCGTGTATCTTTTTGCCACGGCGAATTACTTCGTCGGTAGCACTGTTGTAAATGTGTTTAATCAGGTGGGAGAGGGACATATTTTAGATTGCAGTTGGCAGTTTGCAGTCGGCAAACCAGGAGGAAGATGCTTGCAAATTGCAAACTGTTTTACTACCTACTGATTCGGACTAGGCCAATCGGCAAAACTAAAGGAAAACTTTCCAGTTGGCGAAATGAAATGCTGGGGATTGTGTTATTTTTTGGGAGGATGATTTTCGGGATGTTTGTAAGTTCTGTTTATTTTACAAACCATTGTAAGTATTTTTTTTTGATTTCAGCATGGGGTATCGTTTGGCCATTCTCTAACTCTTTTAAAGCAGCGTCTACATCTGCCTTAACTATATCTGGCATTGTATTCCACCAATCATTGATGTTATCGGCATCCACCTCCGGTTGTTTGGCCAGCATTTCCATTTGCTGATGATTGAGTTTTGACGGGGTTCTTTCAACTACAGTTTCCATAATCCAAAAATTTTATTGAAAATAGGAATGTTATGGTTTTAAAAGGGCAGACCCTGAAATATGACAGACCTCCCAACAGCCGGATGACACTGCCAAAGTTTTCTCATCTGTTTTTAGGCGTATCAGGGTGTCGGCTGGTATGCATAATAGCCAACACAAAAACAGTGTCACTTTTGTCATCTACATAAAAATGAGCTGCATATGGAAAGGTATCAAAATTAGCTAGCCGGGTTTGTTTGTAACGGATGGCAAAGGCGGTTAGGTTCCGGGCAAGTTTTCTAAGGGTTGCGGCCATATCTGCAGTAAACCTTTTAGCCAAATTTGGTTGTATTTGATTGTACCAGTCCCTGGCTTCCCTAATATCAGTTTTGGCAACCATTAGAACTACAACTTTATACTGCTTCATTGGCTTCTTGTTCCATTTCTGCAATAAAATCTTCAAGAGGCATTACACTATCAGGATCTTGTGCAATAATTGCCATCCTATGGTCAAGTATTTCTTTTTGCCATAGCGGTAAATCAGCGTTATCAACCGGTAATTTATTTTGAATGTGTTTCCAATCTTCTATTGGCAAAAAAACGCCAATAGTATTTCCATTTGTATCATAGGTGAATTGCGGCGACATGATTTTTGATTTTAAATTGGTTGTTTAAAAATACAGATAATATCCCAGCCTATTTGCACCAGTTTTAAAAGAAAATGTCAGCAAGTAAGCAGCGTTTATAGAAGCTTGCACTCAAGGCAGATAAAAAATTATTTGCAAAGAAACCTTCTCATAAAATCATCGAAATTTAACACGGTGACATAGTAGCACAAACCTGAACGGAGTCCCGAAATAATAGGGATTTATAACGTTCGCCAATGTCGCTTCATCAAGGCTCAAAAGCTCGTCACCCCAAAAAGACAACTTACACCTTAACCGGTGTACTATGTATGGCATCGGCTATCTCCTTAATCAGCGATGCGTCTTTTTCGATGGCGTTGCCAACAACGATTACATCGGCACCGGCTTTGCAATTAAGGTAGGCTTTTTCGGGGTCGGTAATGCCGCCGCCGATTATTAAAGGGGCCTCTATACAACGGGCCACACTTTCTATCATTTGTTCGGTAATGGGGCGGCGGGCTCCGCTGCCGGCATCCATGTAAATCAGTTTCATACCCAACATTTCGCCTGCCATGGCGGTGCACATAGCTATTTCGTTTTTGTCGGCCGGTATGGGGCTTGCATTGCTGATGTAAGAAACTGTGGTAGGGGCGCCGCCATCTATAACCATATAGCCGGTGGGCATTATTTCGAGGCCGCTCTGTTTTACAAACGGGGCACTAATTACGTGTTGGCCAATAAGCAATTCGGGGTTGCGGCCACTGATAAGACTCAGGTACAGCAACGCATCGGCATATTTACAAACCTGCGACGGGCTGCCGGGAAAAAGGATAACGGGAATATCGCAACTGGCTTTAATTTGTTGTACACATTCATCAATATAGCTGCTGATAACAAGGCTGCCACCTACAAAAAAGTAGTCTACTTTGGCATCTGTACCCAACTGAACGAGCTCCTCGGTTTTAGCTGCATCTACCTTATCCGGGTCTATTAACACGGCAAAGGATTTGCGATGGGCTTTTTTGCGTTCGGTAAATAATTGGTACAGTCTATCCTTCATACGTGTGTAAAAATAAGTGTTGGGGCAAAAATGCAATATTTTT
>JAYUTQ010000328.1:0-3438 GCA_043755055.1 Chitinophagaceae bacterium
AGGCGTAGCTATAGCCGTAGCTATGACACATGGCCTGGAAGTAACCGAATACTCCCCAAAAAAAGTAAAGCAAAGCATTACCGGAAACGGCAATGCAGATAAAGATCAGGTTTGGAAAATGCTGCAAACCATTTTAAAACTGGAAGAAAAACCGCAGTATTACGATGCCACCGATGCATTGGCCGTAGCCCTTTGCCACCATTACCAGCTTACCAGCCCCATGGTAAAGCTGGCTGGCAAAAAGATGAAAGGCTGGGACGATTTTTTAAAAGCAAACCCCGGAAGGATAAAATAAATAGTATGGAAAACTGCATCCTGCAAACCGAACGCCTCTACCTGCGGCTGATGACGACTGCCGATGCACAGCATGCCTATGAACTAAATAGCGACCCCGATGTAATTCGCTACACCGGCGACGATGCCTTTGAAAGCGTAGCGGCCGCCGAAACATTTTTGGCCAATTATAAAGATTACGAAAAGCATGGCGTAGGCCGCTGGGCAGTTATAAGAAAAGAAGATGGTGAATGGCTGGGCTGGTGCGGCCTAAAATACCTGCCCAAAACCAATGAAGTAGATTTGGGTTATCGCCTTCACCAACGCTATTGGGGCATGGGTTATGCCACAGAAGCAGCCAAAGCCTGCGTGGCCTATGGTTTCGAAAAATTCAGTTATCCGTTTATTATTGGCAATGTATTGCTTGAAAATAAAGCCTCCATAAAAGTGCTGGAGAACTGCGGCCTGCAATTAATCGCTTCCAAAAGCTTTCATGGTGCCGAAGGCTTGTATTACAGAATAGACAGGCCATAAAAAAAAAGTTATAAAAACGGTTATATGTACATTTAAAAAGCCGGTGCCAGAAATCTGACACCGGCTTTTTACTTCCTGTTCTTATTCTTCTTCCTTCGCTTCCTCTTCAAACTTCTCCGGCCGCATCTGCGGAAACAGCAACACATCCTGTATGCTTGGTTGGTTGGTCATTAGCATGGCAAGCCTGTCTATACCAATGCCGATGCCACTTGTAGGCGGCATCCCATATTCCAACGCTCTAAGAAAATCATGGTCTATAAACATGGCTTCGTCATCGCCACGTTCCATCAGTTTTACCTGCTCTTCAAAACGTTCTCTCTGGTCTATCGGGTCGTTTAATTCGGTATAAGCGTTAGCCAGTTCCTTACCATTTATCATCAGCTCAAAACGCTCTACAAGCCCCGGTTTGCTACGGTGCTTTTTAGTAAGCGGACTCATCTCAATCGGATAGTCTATAATAAAAGTGGGCTGTGTGTAAGTGTGCTCACTAGTGGCGCCAAAAATTTCGTCAATCAGTTTGCCCTTGCCAATATTACCCGGCACGGCAATGTTTAACTGTTTGCACACATCACGTAAACCAGCTTCGTCCATTTCGCTTACATCTATACCCGTATTTTCTTTTATAGAATCGTGTATGCTGATGCGTTTAAACGGCGCTTTAAAACTCAGCAATGTATTACCCACCTGCACATCGGTAGTGCCGTGCAGGGCAATGGCTATTTTTTCAAGAAGCTGTTCGGTTATTTCCATCATCCATAAATAATCCTTGTAAGCAGTGTACCATTCAAGTATGGTAAATTCAGGGTTATGGGTTCTGTCCATGCCTTCGTTACGAAAGTTGCGGCTAAACTCGTACACCCAATCAAAGCCGCCTACAATCAGGCGTTTCAGGTATAGCTCGTTGGCTATGCGTAAGTAAAAAGGAACGTCCAATGCATTGTGGTGTGTGGCAAAGGGCCTTGCCGCTGCACCACCGGGAATGGCCTGCAGTACCGGTGTATCTACTTCTAAAGCGCCTTGTGCATTTAAAAAATCACGGATGGTATTCATCATAATGGTCCGTTGCAAAAATGTCTTTTTTACATCGGGGTTAATTATGAGATCAGCGTACCGTTGGCGGTATTTAAATTCCGGATCGGTAACCGCATCAAAAGCTTCGCCATCTTTTTCTTTTACTACAGGAAGTGGTTTTAAAGATTTGGTAAGCAATAAAAGCTCCGTTACATGTACCGATGTTTCGCCGGTTTTAGTGGTAAAAACATATCCTTTTACGCCTACGATGTCGCCGATGTCGGTTAGCTTTTTCCAAACATTATCGTACAGGGTTTTGTCTTCGCCGGGGCAAATATCATCCCGTTTTACATAAAGCTGTATGCGGTCGCTGCTATCTTGTAACACGGCAAAAGATGCTTTGCCCATATCTCTTACACCCATTATGCGGCCCGCAAGGCATACATTGGCAAAGTCGGCCTTGTTTTCTTCACCCTTATAGTTTTGCTTTATAATGGCTGCCAAAATATTCACCGGGTATAATGGGGCCGGGTACGGATCTATACCAATGCTTTGTAAAGTGGCCAGTTTTTCACGGCGTATGGTTTCCTGTTCGCTTAAATGCTGAATCATTTGTAACTGCTTTTTTGTAATGGCGGCAAAGATAGCCGGATGAAGGATAGGCCGGTGGACTTGAGGAATACGGAATGAATTTTGTTAAGCTTTTGTAAAGTATTTGGGCAATATTCGTCGTACGAATCCAATACAGGGTTGTAAGTTTACAATATCAATACTAACCCGCCATGCTAGTGTATTTTTAGACCTGAGATTGCTATCTTCACCAACTTGAAAAAAATTATACCCATACTATTGCTGTTGATTATCAGTGTAAATCATCTCAACATATTAGATGCCATAATGCACTATAGCACCCAATGGAATGTAGATAATAGAATGGCCAAAACCGATTTTCCTGTGGATGAAGAAACAGAAAAGAGTACGCAGGAAACAGAAAAGGGTGAAGAACAGGAAAAATACTATACCGGACATAATTACCAACTTACACACCGGTTTCAGTTATCTGCTTATCATAGATTTATTTGCTACAGCACGTTACTAAATAAACATCCGTATAAGCAGTACGATATACAACCACCCAAAGCTGCTTAGGTCAGTTTCCTACACATAACTTTTATACTGTATTGGCTGTTGTATTTCACAGTCATACTTTTTAGAAATACGGTTTTGTGTACAAGGCAATCTCAACCCAAATATAATTTTGAGCTTACCAGCAATTTATCTTTAACGTACATATTGCATGTGGAGTTAATTTATTTTTGTCTTAAACAGGCCGCTTTTACTAAACATTTTCTTTTAACCGAACTTCAAAATTTTGCCCTGCAGGGCGAAATAAAATACATCTCTGTTATGGCATTTAGCACTAAAAATTTTAAGACAGACCTGCCCTCGGGTCTCGTAGTTTTCCTTGTGGCTTTGCCGCTATGTTTGGGTATAGCTATTGCCAGTGGCGTACAAGCTAATCCGTTTAGTGGTTTAATAGCGGGTATCGTTGGCGGTCTTGTGGTAGCGGCTATTAGTAATTCGCCATTAAGCGTTAGCGGGCCGGCAGCAGGTCTTGCC
>JAYUTQ010000329.1:0-7859 GCA_043755055.1 Chitinophagaceae bacterium
GTATTTACGGGTGGAGGCAGATAATACCTCAGCCAACAATATGGGATTATAAATGATGTATGAATCCAGGGTAGTAGCTTTTTCAGTACTTAATACTACGTCAGGATATAAATAAATTTCCTCATTCTGAATTTTGACCTTTACATTTTCTACATTTATTTCGAAAGCAGTTCCAAGTAATTGCTGCTTTAATATAAAAAATAGTTGCAGGCAAATTTGGTTGTGAAGAATGGGTGCTCCGGGCGTTTGAAAAAGTTTACCGTAATAAAATTCGTGTTTCGTATCGCTTTTTGCATCTAAAGCAATGTATTCTTCCAGTGAATAAGATTTGTCTATGTCGATATCTATAATGTTATTTTCCACCTTTCAAATTTAGTACTTTTTACAAAAGCTTCTTTGCCAAAAACTTACCTATTCCGCATTCTGGTACAGGTTAAATATTTCAGCATCCTGGCCAGCTAAAGAAATTAAAGGTTTGTGAGAAGGCAATTACTCTTTCTCCCACACATCCATCACAAATTTTTCTACCGCCTTGCGTACATTACCGGCAGTGTTGTTATGGTTATTTACCAGTATGCTAAAAATAAGCAGGGTATTGTTTTGGGTAAATAAATAGCCGCTTAATGCCACCTGTCCGCTAAGGGTACCGGTCTTGGCAAAAATCTGGTTGGCAATGGGTTTGTACAGGCTACTTAAAGTGCCTTCGCCACCGGTGGGCAGTATGTTTTTCATCCGATCCATGCCAAATTCATCTTTCATTTTTTCCAACACTTTTACCAAAGTTTGTGGGGTAAAAAGGTTGTACCGGCTAAGGCCGCTACCATCTACCCAAACCGGTTTTTGTGGCAGGTCTTTCAGGTCGGTTTTTAGTAATGATAAAACCGCTTAATGCGCAATGGTTGCTAAATGTACCTGTTTTGGCGAAAATAAAACCCGCGTCTTTTTTAAAGTAAGCCGAAAGCGTTCCCCCGCCACCGGTAGGTAAAATATTTTTTAACCGCTCCAGCCCGAATTCATTTTTCATTTTATTGAGCAGATACACGAATGATTGTGGTGTAAATAAATTGTAACGGCTGAGCCCGCTGCCATCCACCCATTTTGGTTTTTGTGGAATGTCTTTGAGATCAGTATTTAAGATGGTATCAATTATATTTTCATCACTCATATAGCCAATCCGTACATTGCTTGCCATTAACAATGTTTGCTCCGCAAAAAAATTATCGCTGCGGTGCATCATGGGTTTTAGGAGGGAATCAGTGGGTTGGCTATGGATTCGTTTAAATTTTACAAGGGAAGCATAAGCCGCATTTGCAAATTGAATATTACGTTTTACAGTATCAGCCAACAGGCGTTCTTCTACCGAAACAATTATATTGTCCAGCCCTTGTTTTATAGGCACCTCTACCACACTTTTATTAGAACCGGCTGTCACAAAAAAGGCGTTCGTTTCTCTTTGCCTTTCTACATCGAAAGATGTTTTTGGCTTGTCATTGTTAAAAAGTCTATTTTTAAAATAAGAAGGTGAAACCTCTACTACACCTTGCTTTAATGTAAACCGTGCAATATTGCCATACATAGGAAAGAAACTTCGTTCAGCCATATAGTAGCTGTTATGATCATCCCACGCCCAACCTTTTCCCAGTGCATTAAATGAGGAGCCATATGGATTTGCAGAGGATTGCAGCTGACATAGCAAAATTTCTTTGGCAGTTGCACTTTTAATAAAATCAAAAACCGGTTGAGTCTTAAAATCAGAATGTAGAAAAGTAGGATCTCCGCTGCCAATTATTCGAAGCTGGCCTACACTGTCGCTGTACAATACACCAGTTAAACTATCTCCCAAATACTTCATCCCGGCATAACAGCTCATTAGTTTGGTATTGCTGGCCGGTACAAAGTATTTGTCGCTTTGGTAGCTGTACAAGGCTTTTTGGGTGGCAGGATTGTACACATACACACCTGTATGGGCATTGGTTAAAGCACTATCTGCCAGCAAGCTTTCGAGGCTTGTAGGGGTAGCAGAAGCCATACGCTTAGCTGGTGCACAGGAATACAACATACTGGCTGCAATGGCCAAAAAAAACAAGTCTTTTTTCATACTAAAATGGTATTGTGTAAACAATGAAAATACAGATTCGCTTTCAAAGGCTTTAACTATTTACCAAAAGGGTTCTAACATAAATCTTTAAAAAAAATTGCTTCAGCTTAAACCCGGCTATTATCCAAAAGCTAACAATCGTTAGTTTTACAACTTATAATACTCACATATTCTTTAAGTGAAATAACGAACAGCTATATGAACAAACTTGGAAATTATATTGGCGGCCATTGGATAACCGGCGATGGCGACGGACAACAAATTTACAACGCCGTTACCGGCGAAGCCTTTGCCACAGCCACTACCAAAGGTATAGACATGGCGGCCATGCTGCAATATGCAAGGCAAACAGGCAATGCCAAACTTCGTAAAATGACCTTCCACGAAAGGGGCAGGATGCTGAGGGCACTGGCACTACACCTGCTGGAACACAAAGAGAAATTTTATACCATCAGCTATAAAACCGGTGCTACTAGGGCCGATAGCTGGGTAGATATTGAAGGTGGTATTGGCAATCTTTTTGCTTACGCTTCGCTTCGCCGAAAGTTCCCGGACCTGCCTTATACCTACGACGGCGAAGGCCATAACCTGAGTAAAACAGGCAGCTTTATGGGCCATCATTTAATGATTCCTAAAGAAGGTGTTGCCATCCATATCAATGCATTTAATTTCCCCGTATGGGGCATGCTGGAAAAAATAGCCGTGAACCTTTTGGCTGGTGTTCCGGCTGTAGTAAAACCGGCTACTATTACTTCTTTCCTTACAGAGGCGGTGGTAAAAGAAATTATTGCTTCGGGCATTTTACCGGATGGTGCTTTGCAATTATTATGCGGTAGCGCCGGCAATATGCTCGACTGTGTAATGACACAGGATGTGATCACATTTACCGGTTCTGCCACCACCGGATTGATGCTGAAAAGCAATCCGAACATATTAAAAGAAAATGTGCCCTTTACCATGGAGGCAGATAGCCTTAACTGCATTGTACTGGGCCCCGATGTAACACCTAACATGCCGGAATGGGATATTTTTATAAAAGAAGTAAGAAAAGAAATGACCACAAAGGCCGGGCAAAAATGCACGGCCATCAGAAGAATTTTTGTACCGGAAAATAAACTGGAAGATGTACAAATAGCACTGGGCAAGGCTTTGGGGCAAACTGTAATTGGCAACCCGCAAAATGAAAAAGTAAGAATGGGTGCACTGGCAGGCATGGTTCAAAAAACAGAAGTGATGGAACAGGTGCAAAAACTACTGGCATCTTCTCAAATTATTTATGGGTCTTTGGATAGTATAGAATTGCTGGATGCAGATTATAATAAAGGTGCATTTATGAGTCCGCTGTTGTTATTAAATGAAAATCCTTTTACAGATGAAACGGTGCATAATACCGAACCTTTTGGCCCGGTTAGTACCCTAATGCCGTATAGCAATTTGGATGATGCTATTGAATTATCACGAAAAGGATTAGGCTCTCTGGTAAGTACGATTGTAACAGCCGATGAAAACATAGCCCTAAATTATGTAATAGGTGCCGGCCCATGGCATGGCCGTATTTTAGTGCTCAATAACGACTGTGCCAAAGAGAGTACCGGCCACGGTAGTCCGTTGCCATTGCTGGTACATGGTGGCCCCGGCCGTGCAGGTGGCGGTGAGGAAATGGGCGGCCTCCGTGGTGTAAAGCATTACATGCAGCGCATAGCTATACAAGGTTCTCCTTCTATGATAACGGCTATCACCAAACAGTTTCAACCCAATGCAAAAGGCAGGGAAGATGTGGTGCATCCTTTCCACAAGCACTTTGAAGATTTGGTAGTTGGCGATCAGCTTATTACCGGTAAAAGAACGATAACAGATGCAGAAATAAAATTATTTGCCAATCTTAGCTGGGACCATTTTTATGCCCATACCGACCATACAAGTTTAGAAGGAACCTTGTTTGAACAACCCGTTGCACATGGCTATTTTATTATGAGTGCCGCGGCAGGTTTGTTTGTGCCCGATAGCCGGAAAGGCCCGGTACTACTCAATTACGGGCTGGATGAACTGCGTTTTACCAAGCCTGTTTATGCAGGCACTACCATTTATGTTCGTTTTACCTGTAAAGAAAAAACAGCACAGGAAACAAAGGAAGAAGACGATGTAGCAAAAGGCATTGTAAAATGGTATGTGGAAATTTTTGACGACACCAACGAAACCATTGGCGTAGCCACCATACTTACCATGGTAAAAATGAAAGCACAGCCAATAGGGATTTTGATATAGTTTTTAATTAAATGCAGAAACTCCAATTGAATGACCAATTGGAGTTTCTTATTCTTATTTGAGGGATATTATTTAAACGATAAACGGGTCAACGATAGCCAAAACCTGTGCCTTTGTTAGTGGCTCATCAAATGCCTCTGATGCTGCACTAGCAGACACATTAAATCCATTAATGTTTAAAATGTTTATCGTTGCCTGTGTGGTAAGTTCTTCCCCTTCATAACTTGGTTGTACGGCTGGACCTATACCTGTTTCTTTACCAGTTATCCAGGGTTTAATTGTTGCATTATGTCCGGCAAGTCTACGCATGTACCTTATATGGGCTGCATGCCGGGCCTCAACGGAATGTATATTAAGCGCTGCTGTAAGCAAATCGCCACCTTTTACCAATTCGCCTGCCCGGCCTTTATAGGCACGTACGCCAGTATCTTCAAAGGTTTGGGCCACGGCTAAAAAGGTTACATAGTTGGTAAACACATCAGCAAAAGGGCCTGCGTTGCTACCATTACCCGCTGTAAAATCAAAAGTAGGTTTGGAAACGGGGGTACCGCCTGCACCCGTAATCGCCGCCCTTAAAAATGCCACATGCGCAGTTTCGTGATTACTAATAGTAGTTATGGCATCTCTTGGTGCCCCGGCAGGAATAAGACCTGCAGCTGCTAATCCTCTCACATAAAACTCAGATTCTAAATATTCTAATGTTAGTGCATAATTCAATACATCTAGCACCACACTTCCCACCGGTTGTCCATAAGCCTTATTAAACATCGTACCTAATGCAACGGGTACAGCAGCCAAGGCGATTTTACTTCCGAGATTTCTAAATTGCTTCATAGCACTACGACGCGAATCAAGCCTCTCGTAAACTTCCGGATCTACTTTTTCAAGTTCAACCATTATATTTTGTAAGTTCATAATTTAATTTTTTTAAACGGGTAAACGACTTGCGTCGATAGTAGTTTTGATATAAGTCCCTGCAATGGCCAATACTTCTGCCGGGGTGCGACTCCTGTCTAAACCCTGAGCATTTACAACGGTGCTGTCTGCAAAAGAACCATTGCTGATTAAATCCCTGATCAGTGCTGCATGGCGTGCCTCCACAGATACGATTTTGCCGGCAAGCAATAAATAATTAGCGCTTACAAGAAGCCGTCCGGCACCGTTGTAGGCACTTACACCCAGGTCTTCAAAAGCTTTTGCAGTGCCTAATACACTATCCCTGCTGGCAAAGTTGATGGATGAAAAATCTACTTCAAGTCCTCTGATGGCATCTGCACCTATAGCATTTTTAAAAAACTCCCGGTGTATTATTTCGTGGTCACGTATGTCTGTCAAATAAGATGTTTCAACAGCTGTAATACCGGCATACGGGGTAAGCAATACCTGCGTATAAAAAGCGGCTTCTAACTGTTCCAGAGCATAGGCATAATTAAGAATACCTATATCTCCACTTCCCAAGTCAACATTATTGGAAGATTTTGATTTTTTACAGGATGTTTCTGCAACTAACAAGGTTCCCAGACCAGCAGCTGCGCCAGCATATCCCAAAAAATTTCTTCGGGAATACTGTTTTCCTGTGAGGCCGGAACCATTTAAAGTAGCTGGTTCTAATAAATTACTTTTTTCCATTGGTTATTTTTTGTTTTATAAAAAATGCAGGATTTACAATAACTCAATTACGAGAATAATATGTCCGGCGATTGGTTTGTTACTAAAAAGACTATTTTTAGCAGTACGCTTTCAACTTGCAATCAAATTATCATCCAACACTATTATTTTTATCCAGTTATTTTAAGGAATGTTTAGTTACTTAACCCTTATTTATTATGTGTAACCCAAAATGATTGTAAAATGGAAGCTTATGTATCATCTCACGTAGAACACGGTATTAATACAATAGAATTTTTTCATCCGCAAAGCAATTCGCTGCCGGGGAAAATACTGGACAAGTTGGCTTATGAAATTCACAATGCGGGTGTAGATACTATAACAAAAGTTATAATATTAAAAAGTGGCGGCGATGGTGCATTTTGTGCCGGTGCTTCTTTCGACGAACTGATGGCCATACAAACCGAAGCAGAAGGATTGAAGTTTTTTAGCGGCTTTGCCCATGTAATTAATGCCATGCGTAAATGCCCCAAGTTTATAATAGGCCGGATACAAGGTAAATGCGTTGGCGGCGGCGTGGGCCTTGCAGCATCGGTAGATTATGCCATAGCCGTAGACAAATGCGAAGTAAAACTAAGTGAGCTTGCAGTAGGCATTGGCCCATTTGTAGTTGGTCCGGTGGTGGAAAGAAGAATCGGTAGTTCAGGGTTTTCGCACTTATCCATAGATGCATCAGTATGGCGTAGCAGCGAATGGGCCAAGCGTAAAGGCCTTTTTGCTGAGGTTCATGCCACAGTAGAAAATATGGATGAATCTGTAACAAGACTGGCCAATATCTTAAGCCACAGCAACCCCGAAGCCATGCTGGAAATGAAAAAAATATTCTGGAAGGGCACTGAACATTGGGATGAACTACTGAAAGAAAGAGCAGCTATTAGCGGCAGGCTGGTACTCAGTGATTTTACAAGAAAAGCCATTGAAAAATTTAAGAAAAAGTAATCAACCAAGCTATTTACAAATCTATTTTAAAAAATAATCTCCGAACATCAAGTTTGTAAGCAACCTGTTGCAAACCTCACTATTTTTACCATAATGAATAATGCAATTACATCTGGTATCGAAATCTCGGTAGAAACCTTCTACCAGCCGGAGTATAGCAACCCTATGCAACAGGAATACATGTTTGCTTATCGGATTACAATTGTAAACCACAACTCTTTTTCGGTACAATTACTTAACCGCCACTGGTACATTTTCGATAGTAATGGCGAATACCGTGAGGTAGAAGGCGACGGCGTAATTGGACAGCAGCCGGTGCTGTTGCAGGACGAACATTTTCAATATGTAAGTGGCTGCCAGCTACGCAGCGAAATGGGCACTATGCAAGGCCATTACCAAATGGTGAACCTTAACAACAATAAAAAGTTTGAAGTAGCCATCCCCAAATTTATGATGGAAAGCCCTACTAAAAGAAATTAGAAGCCAATGCAAAGCGGCTGCTTACAACCGCTTTGCCTCAATCATCTTCACCTTTTGCTCTTTTAACTTTAAAAATGCCGAACGTCTTGGCCCCGGGAACGGTATTTTATCTCCTTTTAGCCCATGCTGTGCTTTGTTCGTTATTGGTTACGGCAGCGTACCGGCCCGATTTTGTAGTGGCAATATTTAAGGGAAGATCGCCGGCCGTGATGCTATTGCCGGCAGGGCTGAGGCTCCACCCGTTAGGCAGTGTATATGGTTTAGTTTCTGTGGTGGTAATTACCTGCCCAAATATGCCATTACTCATCGTTACAGCTATGGCACAAGCTATCGATACAAATAGGTACTTTTTCATAAAATAATTTATTAGCTGCTATAGTTCTAAAGCCCTGGATAATAATAGTGATTA
>JAYUTQ010000330.1:0-1557 GCA_043755055.1 Chitinophagaceae bacterium
GCTGTTTACAAAACCGCTAATTGATAGCTTGTTCCAAATCAGCAATCAGGTCATCTGCATCTTCTATACCTACACTTAGCCTTATTAATCCATCTGCAAGGCCATTTTTAATCCTTTCTTCCCTTGGTATAGAAGCATGGGTCATACTTGCCGGATGATTGATCAAACTTTCTACACCACCAAGGCTTTCGGCCAAAGAAAACAGATGGGTAGATGACAACACTTTTGTTGCGGCTTCTATACTTTCATCTTTCAATGTAAAGCTGATCATACCGCCAAAACCACGCATCTGCTTTTTGGCCACTTCGTAACCGGCGCTATCTTCAAAACCCGGCCAATAGACGTTTTGTATTTTGGTATGGTTGCGTAAATACCGGGCTATTTTTTCACCATTTTCGCAATGCCGCTGCATTCTGATGCCTAAAGTTTTAATGCCCCGCAGCACCAGAAAGCAATCCATTGGGCCGGGTACGGCACCACAGCTTTTTTGTATAAAATATAAATCGTCTCTCAACTTTTGGTCGTTAATCATTAATGCACCTTGTATTACATCGCTATGGCCGCCAAGGTACTTGGTGGCACTATGCATTACAATATCCGCACCCATATCCAAAGGGTTTTGCAGGTAGGGGCTTGCAAAAGTATTATCCACACATACCAATACATTGTGTGCTTTGGCTATAGCCGATACTGCTTCTATATCTGTAATGTTCATCAAAGGATTGGTTGGCGTTTCCAGCCAAATTAGCTTAGTGTTAGCAGTTATAAGCGGGGTAATATTGGCTGCATCGGTAGTATCTACATACAAAAATTTAATGCCGAACTTCTCATACACTTTTGTAAAGAGGCGATAAGTACCGCCATACATATCGTTGGCAGCTATTACTTCGTCGCCGGGTTGTAATAGTTTAATTACGCTATCCGTGGCCGCTACGCCGCTGCTAAATGCCAGCCCAAATTTTGCATTTTCTATAATGGCATACGCATCTTCCAAAGCTTTGCGGGTAGGGTTTTGGCTCCTTGCATATTCGTACCCTTTATGGTTTCCGGGTGCAGCCTGCACATACGTGCTGGTTTGGTAAATAGGGGTCATTATGGCTCCTGTACTTGGGTCTGGCTCGGCGCCGGCGTGTATGAGTTTGGTATTGATATGCATTATTAGCTAAATTTTAATCTGTGTTTGAGATGGCAAAGGTGTGGCATATTTAATGAACCACGAAACTATCAACTGATTTACAGTATAAAATACCCACAAAGTGGTATTTGTGCAGTTGATCTATTACAGGTACTTTGTATGCCAGACCCTACCATTTAACATTAGCTGCACACAAGTACCGGAAATCCTCATTCCCTGCCTGATGTGCGGCTTTTGCATTTATGGCAACCTTACAACGCCAAACGAATGGCCGCATACCATTTACATTATTTCTATTCCATATTTACCTAAGCAATGTTTAAGTAAAAAAGATATTATAGTTAATAAAAACAATTGCAAAAAAATTAAATCTACACCTCGTTTTAATTTACTCATAACACTGAATTCAATGTTGTTATCTA
>JAYUTQ010000331.1:0-3430 GCA_043755055.1 Chitinophagaceae bacterium
CCCGGCCTTGTATGATTTTACCCGCCTCAATTTCCTAATCTTCCTATCTTGTAAATCATAAACACAACCAATGATTCCAATAAGCGATGATGATTCCGACAGGAAAATAACACCTTATGTAAATTATATTTTTATTGTAATCAACATTATTGTTTTTATAGTGTACCAAAAGCTGGGAAGCAATATTGATTTCACCTTTAGCTATGCAACAGTGCCCGCAGAAATATTGAGCGGACATGATATAGTAACCAATGCTGTAAATGTGCACGACCCTATAAGCGGGAAGATTGTAACCATACCCGGTTTGGGAATAACTGGTATCCCTGTATGGCTAACACTTATTACTTCCATGTTTATGCATGGCGGCATTGCTCACCTCGGTGGCAATATGCTTTATCTCTGGATATTTGGTGATAACCTTGAAGATAAACTCGGCCATATAAGGTACTTATTTTTTTACCTGCTATGCGGCATTATTGCGTCATTAACCCATGTATTTACCGATTTTCTTTTTGGTCAAAATCATCTCATACCAAGCCTCGGCGCTTCAGGCGCTATATCAGGTATTTTGGGAGGTTACCTTTTACTTTTTCCTGCGAAGCGGGTTACCGTATTTTTTATTATTTTTTTTATACGTGTACCGGCATTCATTGTTTTGGGCTTGTGGATACTACTGCAGGTTGCCAACGGCACAGGCTACTTAGGCGGCAACGAAGCCAGTGGCATAGCCTACGCAGCCCATATCGGAGGTTTCATTGCAGGCTTATTTTTGGTTAAGAAATTTTTGCCGGCAGCAGACAGGGTATTTATTAAGAGAAGATGATTCTTGAAAATATTTTTCACAAATATTCGATCCTGAAAGGCCAATCATACTCTGATATCTCATTACACAGGCAAAGCTAATTGCTGTAATTTGGTTTCACGTCCCGGCGGTGTTTTGATAGTAATGCAAACTGCGGCGGATGAACCACGACGCCTGAGACATTTGCCACATAATAAATCCCGCATACAAACCATTAAATCTGTTTGTGATATAAACAAGAGAAAAGTAAACAACACAATTGAAAGTGGATGTAAACAGAGCTTTGGTTTTATACAATTTCGAAAGAAAAATATTTTAAGACCGCAGGCTGATTATGATTTAGCCTGATTATTTGGTGTTAAGCTAATGCAGTGTATTTACGGGTCTTAGTAAATAGGTCATCAACAAAAATTTACGCTACATCAATGAAATGTTTGGCACAAATCTTTCTACAAAATAGATCGCTTTTACTGTTAGTAAGTTAATCACATTTTTATATTTTAATCACTAAAAAAAACATCATGAAAAAGCTTTTATTTATTTCCATTGCAGCAGCATCATTTGCAGCATGTAATGATTCAGCCACCACTACAACTATAGAAACACCGGTACTACAACTAACGCTAAGGTAGCTTTGCCAAGGGACACAGCACCAGCAACTATGAGCAATTCAACAGCGTATAGCCCGGCTGAAGGCGATGCCACTTACAGGAATGGAAAACTGATGGTTTGGAAAGGGAATGACTGGACTGAGGCAGAAGGAGATGTGACTATGCAAAACGGTGTTGTAGTTACAAGAAAAGGTGAAGCCAGGAGAAATAATGATGTGGTAGTACTTGACGATGGAGAAGTAGTTAACCGCTCAGGTAATTTTTTTGATAAAACAGGAAATGCCATCTCAGACGGCTGGGATGCCACTAAAAAAGGTGTAAAAAAAGCAGGCAAAGCTGTGGGCAAAGCTGCTGAAAAAACCAAAGAGGCTATTACCGGCGATGATAAGAAAGACTAATGTAAAAATTTAAGCATTAACCCTGACGTCAGCTTTTTGGGTCAGGGTTTATTATTTATCGAAGCATTTGATAAAAAGAAATTTCTTTTAGAATTATATTGAAGCCATGGCAGATACAAATATTGGGTTTGATTTTTTATATCTCTTTAATTAATTTGCTTTTATAAAAACAGGTTATGGGTAATAATAAATCGCAGGCATTTCTAAAAGAATTAAATTCAGAGTACAAGGCTACCCGTGCCTGCCTCGAAAAAATTTCTGAAACACTATTTGAGTACAAGCCTCATCCGAGGTCAATGAACCTGGGTTACCTCGCCTTGCTGGTTGCCGAAATTCCACTCTGGATAAAACACATGGTAACGGATGGAGAAATAGATTTTGTAACGTTTAATCATTTCTCGCCGAAAACAACGTTGGCGCTTGTGGCACATTTTGAAGACAATATGGATGCTGCAAGAAATGCCTTGCAAAGCGCCACCGATGAGGATCTGCAGGCTTCTTTTACCTTAAAAGCAAATGGCCAGGTGATATACACGTCTTCGAAAATGGAAGACATTGGTGTTACCCTGAATCATTGGGTACATCACCGTGGGCAGCTAACCGTTTATATGCGTTTGAATGATATTCCTGTGCCTTCCATTTATGGACCATCCGCCGATGACACAAGCTTTACAGCTCCGAAGTAAGTTTATGCCGATTCAGGATAATGGCATTGGCATATACCGGTGAATTTTTATATCATATATGTTGCCCAGGTTTTTCATGGCATTCTTCTTATAAAAACTAATACACTACAATCATCCTAAGCTGACACTGCCTGTTGTGCCGAAAAAATTTCTTCCACATTTTTCTTAATAGTTTCGCAGAGGCGCTGCATGGGCAAATCGTTGGCATCTTTACCAAAAGGTTCTTCAATTTCTTCAGCAATTAACTCCAGGCTGCCCAATACGTAAAACATAAATACCACTACAGGTATTACCAAATAACCAAGACTAAACACCAGGCCTATGGGCAGTGTAAGCACATACAGGAAGATAAATTTTTTAATAAACACACTGTATGAAAAAGGTATAGGTGTGTTCTTGATTCTTTCACAGGCACCGCAGATATCCAGAAAGGATGAAAGCTCCGGATTAATAAAAAGAAGCTGTTCGACAGTAAGGCTTTTATCAGCCTGAAGCTGCAGCAGCTTATGCAAAATTTTGCTTACTACCTGGTTAGGAATATGCCCGTTGTGATCAAAATTTGGTATTTCAGGATGCGGATGATCATCAAGTTCCCACTTCGATTCTTCTGATTGCAAGTGTGTTTTAAGCTCGTAGGCAAACACTGGGATTAGCTGGCAAAAAAAACGTTTATTGAAGTCATCCGCAGGCAACATACCTGCTAATTTAATGGCAAGATTGCGGCTGCTGTTTACTAAGCCGCCCCACTGGCGGCGGCCTTCCCACCACCTGTCGTAAGCGGTATTGGTACGAAACACCAGTAGCATAGAAATAGCAAAGCCAAGTAAGGTATGCAGGATATTTACATTTTTAATAAGGCTTTTTTCTGTTAGCTGGAAATAATTAACTTCGAGCCACACCACTATAAAAGAGTACACCGCCATAGCTACCAGC